>NZ_JADYTX010000033.1 GCF_021531475.1 Fusobacterium perfoetens
TATTTTTTAAATTTGTAATTGTTTCATTTATGTTTTAATTATAATATAGTTTTTTGATTTTGTCAACACTTTTTTTAAAAATTTTTTATTTTTTGTAATTATTTTATTTCTGTATAAAAAAATAGCCAGAAAAAAATCTGACTATTTTAATAATATTATTAATCGTTGTATCCGTTAGGATTGTTACTTTGCCATCTCCAAGAGTCAGCACACATTCTATCTAAATCATATTTAGCTTCCCAACCTAATTCATTTTTAGCTTTTGTTGGATCAGCATAACACATAGCTACATCTCCTGGTCTTCTTTCTACTATTTTATATGGAATTTCATGTCCGCAAGCTTTACCAAAAGCTTTTACCATATCTAAAACGCTATATCCTTTTCCTGTTCCTAAGTTATAAGTAACAAGTCCTGGATTTGTTTCTAATTTTTCTAAAGCTTTTAAATGTCCTAAAGCTAAGTCAACTACGTGAATATAATCTCTTACTCCTGTTCCATCATGAGTAGGATAATCATTTCCATAAACGCTTAACATTTCTAATTTTCCAATAGCAACTTTTGTTATATATGGCATTAAGTTATTAGGAATTCCATTAGGTTCTTCTCCTATTCTTCCACTTTCGTGAGCTCCAACAGGATTAAAATATCTTAAGATTGCTACATTTAATTCTTTATCAGCTTTAGTTATATCTCTTAATATATCCTCTATCATAAGTTTTGTACTTCCATAAGGGTTTGTTGTACTTAATGGGAAATTTTCTAATATTGGACAAGTATGTGGATCTCCATAAACTGTTGCTGATGAACTAAATACTAAATTACGTACTCCATATTTTTTCATTGTATTTAAAACTATTAAAGTGTTTACTAAGTTATTTGTATAATAAGCTAAAGGTTTTGCTACTGATTCTCCAACAGCTTTAAATCCAGCAAAGTGAATAATTGAATCTATTTTATTTTCTTCAAATATTTTTTCAAATTCTTCTTCATCTAAAATATTTACTTTATAGAATTTTGGTCTTTTTCCTGTAATCTCTTCTATTCTGTCTACAACCTTTTCTGAACTGTTACTTAAGTCATCAACTATTACAACTTCTTTTCCAACGTTTAAAAGTTCTACTACTGTATGACTTCCTATATAACCTGCTCCTCCTGTTACTAAAACTGCCATATAATCACCTCATCTTATTTTTGTTTTTCTTTATTTTCCAACATAATTATACCTTATTTATTATTTTTTTCAAATAGTATAAATTTATTTTTTACTCTCTTTTTTAATTTTTTTTAAAAAGTTTTTACTTATCAATACTATTTACAAATTCATAAATGTTTTCTTCTAAAACATATGGATAATTTTTAAACGAAGGAAAACCTACATGCCCACCATATTTTGGAGTGTCAAATTTTATATTTTTATTCTTTTTACACTCTTCATAAGGATAGCACCCTTCCCCCATCATTGGGTCATCTAAAGGTGTCAAAATATATGTTGGAACTTCAATATCCTTGAAATTTTGTACACTACTAACTTTTTTATAATAATCTACTGCTCCATTAAATCCAAAAAATCTTCCTGTATATGCCTCATCAAAATCTTGTATAGTTTTAGCTTTCATTATTTTTTCAATATCTATTATCTCTCTCCATTCAGGGTGAGTTTCATATTTTTTCTCAGATTTCATTTTTAACTTTCTTAAAAATCTTTTGCTGTAAATTATATTTGATTTCAACTTAAATTTTTCATTTGATGAGAAAAAATCACAAGGTGGTGATACTGCAAATCCACAAATTAAATTATCTGGAACTTTTTCTGTACCTAAATATTTTAGCACCATATTTGCTCCAAGACTAAAACCACCTATTGCAACTTTTTTATAATTTTTTCCTTTTTCTTCAACCAAAAGTTTTATATCCATAGTCATTCCACCGTGATAAGCATAGGGTTTTAGATTAACATCTGTACAACCACGATAGTTTATAGCTATAATATCCCAACCTCTCTCTGAAAAATATTTTGCATGAGCTTGAATATATTTACTTCTTGAACTTCCCTCTAGTCCGTGACATAGAATAAGTAATTTGTCACTTCCTTGTTTTATCCAATCTATATCAATAAAATCCTCGTCATATGTAGTTACTCTTTCACGCTCTGTATAATCAACTTTTATTTTTCTAAAAAGTGTTGGAAAACAAGTTGCAATATGTCTATGTTTAAATAACCAATTTGGTTTATACTCTTTCATTATTCTGCACCTACTTTTCTGTTATTCTATATGAAATAGCCTCCAACAAATGCTCTGTTTCTATATTTTTACTCTCTGCTAAATCTGCTATTGTTCTTGCTACTTTTAAAATTCTATCAAAAGCTCTTGCTGAAAGATTTAGATTTTTTATTGCATTTTTCATAATAATTTTTGAGTTTTCATCAAGTTTTGCATATTTTTCCAAATCTGTTCTTGTCATTGAGCTATTAAGTTTACTATTTTTAAATCTTTTCTTTTGAATCTCTCTAGCTTTTATAACCCTTGCTCTTATATCACTAGAGTGTTCTCTTGGAGAGTTTCCTAAAAGCTCCTCTTCATTTAATCTTGTCATCTCAATTTTTAAATCTATTCTATCAAGTATCGGTCCTGATAATTTTCTCATATATTTTGCCACTTCAGTAGGAGTACAACTACAAAGTCCCCCCTCTTCAAAATACATTCCGCACTTACAAGGATTACAAGCTGATATCATTATGAACTCACAAGGAAATTCTACTCTATATCCTGCCCTTGTAATAGAAATTTTTTTCTCCTCCAGTGGTTCTCTTAAATTTTCAAGAATATCTTTTTTAAATTCCACAATCTCATCTAAAAATAATACTCCTCTATTTGCAAGAGAGATCTCTCCAAGAGTTGGATTTCTTCCACCACCGATTATCGCCACTCCACTACTTGTATGATGTGGAGCTCTAAATGGTCTTTTTGTTATAATTGGCTCTTTTTCGCTAAGTTTTCCTGCTATACTGTAAAGTTTTGTAAGTTCTATCTCCTCACTCTCTTCCAAAGGTGGAAGTATTGACATTATTCTTTTTGCAAGCATAGTTTTTCCACAACCGGGAGTACCAACCATTAAAAGATTATGTCCTCCACCAGCACAAATTTCTAAAGCACGTTTTGCTTTTTCTTGTCCTTTTACTTGATAAAAATCTAACTCTTCATCTACAAAAATTTTTTCTTCTGGTTTTTCTATAAATTTTTCTATATTTTCAAACTCACCAGTTGTTAAAAATTTTTCAACATCTTTTAAATTTTTAGCCACAACAACATCAATACCTTTTATAAGGCTTCCCTCTTTTCTGTTGTCGTAAGGAATTACTATTCCTTTATATCCAAGTTCTCTAGCTAAAATCGCTCCATTTACAATCCCTTGAGTTCTTCTTAAATCTCCATTTAAAGATATTTCTCCCATAAAAAGATAATTTTCTAAAATCTCATCTTTATAATTAAAAAGTCTTTGCCCACACATTATTCCAACTGTTATTGGCAAATCAAAATGAGTTCCTATTTTTTTCACATTGGCTGGTGTAAGATTTACTGTTATTCTTCCAATAAACATCTGATAGCCACTGTTTCTCATTCCAGTTTTTATTCTCTCTTTACTTTCTAATATAGCAGTATCCCCAAGACCAACAATATTAAAAATAGGTAAACCTTTTGAAATATCAACCTCTACCTCTACCAAAAACGGCTCTATTCCAAAATAACTTCCACTTTTTACTTTTACAATCATAAAGACTCCCCCCTAGATTATATTTTTTCTGATATAGGATATAAAAGATAAATCTTTCCTATCCCTTCAACCTCTTTTCTATATAATAAAGCTTTCTGTCCATTACGAGCGTGAGTAAATATTCTGCTTTTTTTCGGATCTCTCTCTTTTATTACCTCTTGTAAAATATCCAAAATCTCAATCGGTAAAATTTTATCAAGATGAGTAGGTAAAAAACCTTTGATTGGATATTTTTTTAAATCTTCCAAATATCCACAATACATATCCAAAGTAATTCCATTATCGTAGTATAGCCACAAAGTAGTTGACACAGCATCACCAGAAAATAAAATTCCTGTTTCATAATCTAAAAATGTTATATGTCCAACTGTATGTCCTGGCACTTTTATAACTTCTAATTTTCTACCACCTAGCTCTATAATCTGATGATTTTCCAGAGGAAGAAATTTTTTTGTAGTAGTTTTCATAAAACTTTCTCTATCAAAATCATCTGGGAACATTTTAATTCCCTTTTCTTTAAAAAGTTTATCATAACTTATAAGCATCAAATCTTTTTCTTCTTCATACTTGTAATATGTAGGAATATCTTCAAAATTTATATAAACCTCATCAAAAAGATAATTTCCACCTGCATGATCAAGATGACCATGAGTATTAACAACCATTAAAGGTAAATCAGTTATACTTTCTATAACTTTTCTAACATTTCCAAATCCGTGACCATTGTCAATCACAAGAGCTTTTTCATTTCCCAAAATCACTGTTGTATAAATATCTTTTGGTTCATGTATTCTATAAATATTATTTTCTAATTTTGTAATTTTAAAGTAATCTTTTTCTAGCATTTTTTATCCTCTGTTAAAATATTCTTTCTAATATATTCTACTACAATAAATAGTCAAACTCAAATTTTTCTTAATTAATATATTTATAAATTTTTTAAATAATACTATAAAAGCTATTGCGATTTCAAACACAATAGCTTTTTATTTTTAATTATTAAATATAAATTTATCTATTAGATAAGCCATACCACCATCATTATTTGATTTTGTTATAAAATCAACTTGTTTTTTTATCTCCTCATTGGCATTTTCTACTGCCACAGAAAAACCAGCAGCTTTAAGCATTGGCAAATCATTAAAAGAATCTCCAACAGCTATAACTTCATCTATTGAAATTTTTAAATTTTCAGCCAATTTTTTTATAGCCACACCTTTATCAATTCCTAATTTTGTAACCTCTAAGAAAAATGGTTTTGAAATAGCGATACTATATCTACTACCATACTCCTCTTTTAATTTTTTCTCAACCTCTTTTAAATATGAGGGCTCTGCCAAAAGCATACATTTTACAGCACCACAATTTACATACTCTTTAAAACTTTTTACAACCCTATGTGGCATTTTTGTCAAATCAACTTCAACATCTATGTACTCACTTTCAGTTTCAGAAATAATCTCGTCATTAATATATGTAAGAATATGAGTATTATTTTTTTTAGCAAAATCATACATTAAATGCAGATCCTCTTTTTCAAGAGATGCCTCAAAAATATTTTCATTGGTTTTACAATCTGTTATTATTGAACCATTAAAAGAAAGTATATAGCTCTCATATTTTTCTGCCTCTATTTCTTTCGATAAACTTCTCATTGCAAAAGTAGGTCTTCCTGAACAAAGAACAAATTTTACACCTTTTTCTTGAGCTTTTTTTATAGCCTCCAAATCTTGTGATGATATTTTTTTATCAGATGTCAAAAGAGTATCATCTAAATCTGTAACTATCATTTTATAATCCATTTTTTCCTCCAAAATCTATAATAAATCCTCTATATCTTTTTCTAAATCCTCAGGTTTTGTAGTAGGAGCATATCTTTTTACAATATTTCCCTTTCTATCTATCAAAAATTTTGTAAAATTCCATTTAATCTCATTTCCGAAAAAAGCTCCCTTAGAATTTTCTTTCAGATATTTATATAATGGCTCTGCATCTTGCCCATTAACTTTTATTTTTCCAAAAGTTCTAAATTTTGAACCAAATCTTAATTGGCAAAACTCAACTATCTCCTCACTTGTTCCCGGAGCTTGATTTAAAAATTGATTGCAAGGAAAATCTAAAACTTCAAAACCTTTCTCTTGATATTTTTCGTGTAAAAGTACAAGTCCATTATATTGTGGAGTAAAAGCACAACCAGTGGCTGTATTAACTATTAATAATACTTTTCCTCTGTATTCTTCCATAGAAATTTCATTTTCTTTTGAATCCTTTACCTTAAAATCGTAAATAGTCATATATTCTCCTCTCATTTTTAGATAGTTATATTATACCATAAAGAGTTAAAATCCTCCCATCTCAATCAATAAATTTTTAAACACCTTAAAACCTTTTTCCAAAACCTCTGGATTAAAATCAAATCTTGGACTATGTAATGGATAGATAAAATCTTTCTCCTCATTTCTAGTTCCTAGCAAAAACATCAGACCTCTTTTTTCTTGAAGATAAAATGAAAAATCCTCTGAACCTGTAAGTCTTGTATTATCTATAAAATTTTCTGGTGGAACTACTTTTTTAATTTTTTCATATAACTCACTATCATTTATCACAGGTGGATAAAATGGATTGAATATCATATTTATCCTTATTCCAAAAGCAATTTCAAAACCTTTGTTGATACTCTCCACCCTTTCTCTAAAAAATTCTATCAAATCTGTATTAAAAAATCTTATTGTTCCCAAAATATTTACTTTTTCAGGAATAATATTTCTCACCTCTCCAGCTTTAAAACTTCCTATCGTCAAAACTGCTGGCTCCATTGGGTCTAAATTACGAGAAATTATTGATTGATAAGCCTCCACAAGTTTTGCTCCTATTAAAATAGAGTCTATTCCCTTTTGTGGCTCAGCTCCGTGTGTTCCTTTCCCCAAAATTTCTATGTCAAAATTTATATTTTGAAAAGTTGCGTACCCGTTTATTGTAGCAATTTTTCCCTCAGCTATACTTGGATTTAGATGAAGTGCAAATATTCCTTCAAAATTTTTACTTTTAAAAAAATCTGAGTTGGCTACAAATCTTGCTCCACCTTTTCCCTCTTCTCCAGATTGAAAAATAAGCATCACAGATTTTTTTAATTTTTTTCCATTATTTAATTGTTCCTTTATCCATTTAGCAAAATATAAAAGATTTGTTGTATGCCCATCGTGACCACAAGCGTGCATCATTCCATCTATTTTTGATTTATAATCTTTTTCTCCCTCTTCTTGTAATGGCAATCCGTCAATATCGGCTCTAAAACCAATCCAATTATCTTCTCTTCCCTCAAAAATAGCAATTGTACTTTTTTTTATTTCTATATATTTTATATTTAATTTTTTTAAAAAATTTCTTATAAATTTACTTGTTTGATACTCTTCTAAAGCTATTTCTGGCATTTGGTGTAATTTTTTTCTTGTTTCATAAAAAAAGTTTTCCATAATAATTCTCCCTAAAATTTATTTTATATATTGTATAATAGAAAAAATTTTATGTCAATTTTCATCTTTTCTTTTTAATTAAAAAGTGTTAAAATATAATTCCTTGGCAGGGGAACAAAAAAAGATGAAGCTGAATTTTTCAACCTCATCTTTTTTTATTTATGACTTTCACTTATATTTTATTAGATTATTCCTCTGTCTAACATTTTTTGAATAACGCTTTTAGCTATATTTATTCTTTCTTCTACTGTATCAATTCTTAAAAATTCATCTCTGCTGTGGGCATCTCCACCTACTGGTCCAACTGCGTCAACAACTCCAACTCCTAAAATTCCTAAAAAATTTCCGTCTGATACTCCGCCAGCCGATTCCCAATCATATTCAACTCCTATTTAAAATATTCTGTAACTTGATTAACACCCTCTGGAGTGTAACTTCCACAGTCTATATTTACTAATGTTTCTAACTCCTCTAAAAATTTTTTCATATCCATAATTTATCTCCCCTTTAAATTATCTCTAAATGAAATTGTATCAGTTTATCCTAAAAAAGCAAAATAAAAATGGGGCTGTTGCACTTTTTATTAAAAAGAATATGGATTAAAAATTACGGAAATTATGGAAAAAAATTAGATTTATAAAGTGATATCGAATGCTAAAAATCACAACTGTTTGAGCGTAGCGAGTTTTGTGATTTTAATGAGATAAGCTTTTAATAAATCAATTTTTTGTAATCTGTAGTAATTTTTAATCTTATATTTCTTAAATTTGCAACAGCCCCAATTTATTTAAATTAAAATTCTAATTTTTCTATTCTATCAAATGCTTCTTTTAAAATTTTTATATCCAAAGTACAAGCAATTCTTACAAAACCTTTTACTCCAAAAGAATCTCCGCTTACTACCATTATACCACATTTTTCTATAAGATAATCTCTAAACTCCTCAGCAGTCATTTTAGTTTTTTGAATATTAACAAAAAGATAAATTCCTCCCTCTGGTTTATGGCAGTCTAAAAATTTTATATTTTTAATTCTTTCATAAGAATATTCTACTCTATCTTTAAAAATTGGAACTATTTGAGATTTTAAACGGTCAAAATCCTTTAAAGCATACATAGCACATCTTTGGGAAACTGAGGGAGCACTATAAACTATCGCCTCATTTATATAATTTACACAATCTATAATCTCCTTTTCTCCTATCATATAGCCTATTCTCCAACCAGTCATTGCAAAGTTTTTTGAAAAACTACAAACCGATACTGTTCTTTCTCTCATATCTGGTAAAGTGATTATTGGAGTAAATTTTTTTCCATAAGAGAAAAAATCATAAACATCATCAGCTACCACAAGAATATCATATTTTATGGCAAACTCTCTTATTATATTAAGACTTTTTTCATCATAACAAACTCCTGTTGGATTTGAAGGAGAGTTTACAACGATTGCCTTTGTTTTTGGTGTAACTGCTTTTTCTAAATCCTCCATTACAAGTTGAAATCCATTTTCAAATTTTGTTTCAACTATCACAGGTTTTCCATTAGAAAGATTTATTTGGTCAGCATATACTGGAAAAAATGGGGCGAGTAATATGACTTCGTCATCTGGATTTAATATACTTTTGAATAAAAGGTAAAGTCCGTGACAAGCTCCTGATACTACCATTACATTTTCTGGAGTAAAACCATAATTTTCAAAATTTTTACTGTGATATTTACAAATCTCTTGACGAAATTCTAAATATCCATAAGAATTAGTATAGTGAGTATGACCATTTTTAGCATCAACCATTGTTTTATTTATAAGTTCCTCATCTGTATTAACATCTAAATCTCCTATCCCCAAATTTATAGGAGTGTATGGACAATCTTTTGAAAAACTTTTATTTCCCATTGAATAACTTCTTGTTTTAAATCTATCAGCTATAAAACTTTTCATCTCTCCTCCATATCATTTAAAATTTAAAATTATACCTTTTAATCCACTCATATCAAAATCAAAATCTATCAAATCTGGTCCAGCTAATATCTCTTTTATAATTTCATTTTCTTTTTCAAAAAACTCATCTAATATTACAACATCAGAAAGTTTTTGAGGAAAATTCATATCTGTATAAAATTTTGATAACTCTTTATACTCATCAAATCTTTTTTCCATAAGTAGTTGAACTAAAATTCCAAAAGCTACAACTTCACCGTGTAAATGTTCCTTTTCTATTCTTGGCAAAACTGTCAATCCATAAAATACTGAGTGAGCTATCCCACCATTTAAAAATTCATCAACAAGATTTGAAACCATACCAGTATTTACGATTATGGCTAGGACTACTTTTTTAAACTCTTCATTTATCTCAGGATTTTCATATGCTTTTATTCCATTTTTTATAACTATATCTCTACAAAGTTTGCTAAGTTCTACTCCCATTGAGCTTGGAAAATTAATATCTATATTTTTATTTTTTAGATATTCAGCTTTTAATCTCACTTCATAAAATTTAGCTAAAGTATCCCCCATTCCTGCCCAAATATATTTTTTTGGAGATTTTTTTATTGTTTCCAAGTCTATAAATATTTTTTTAGGTGGTGCATCATATAAACAAAACTCTTTAAAAGTTTTATCATTGTTATAAACTACAGAAAGAGCAGATGTCCCTGCACAAGTAGATGCAATAGTTGGCACAACAAACATCTCTTTTTTTAATTTTGATGCCACTATTTTTGCTGTATCAATAGCTTTTCCACCACCTACTCCTAAAACTAAATCACAATCTTTATCTTTTGCAAAATTTATTATTTCATCAGCGTGTTCATAAGAACATTCCCCTTGATATTTTGTAATAAAATATTTTTTTAATTCCAATACTTTTAATAAATTTTCTTTTACTGCCTCGTAAGATTTTTCTCCAGTTACCACAAGAATATTTTTATACTCTTTAAGTTCAGTTTCTAATTTTCCCCAAATATTTTTATCAACATAATATGATGTAAATGAAAATCCCTCAAACATTTTTACCACCCTTTTATATTATAATCCATATTTTTCTTTTAATTTTGCAACAGTTCCGTCTTTTAACATCTCATCAATAACTTTATCATATTTTTCTTTTAATTCTTTGCTATCTTTATTAAAAGCGATTGCTTTTGGCTCTCCAGATAAACTTCCAACGATAACTAAATCTTGATTATTTTCCACAAATTTTTTAGCCACGCTTTCATCTAAAACCATTCCGTCTATTTTATTTGATTTTAGTGCCACCAAAGCTCCAGTATTTGAAGAGAACGGAACAACATTAGCTCCTTCTATTTTTCTAGCTGACGCCTCTTTTGTAGTACCAAGTTCAACTCCATAACTTTTTCCAGATAAATCATTCATATCTTTTATAGGATTAGATTTATTTGTGATGATAGTGGCATTTGAAACTAAATATGGGATAGAGAATGATACAGCTTTTTCTCTTTCAGGAGTGGCACTCATTCCAGCTATAACCACATCAACTTTTTTAGTTTGAAGTGCTGGGATAAGTCCGTCAAAATTCATATTTGACCATTTATATTCCATTCCTATTCTTTTAGAAATTTCTTCTATAATCTCAGCATCAAGTCCAACTATTTTTCCATCTTCCATATATTCAAAAGGTGGGTACTCTGCATTTGTTCCTACTACATAAACTTTATTTTCTTTTTCCCCACCACAAGCAACAAACATAAATACAACAGCTAACATTAAAAATATTTTTTTCATAAAACTACCTCCTAAAAAATTTAATTAAAATAAAAAACACCATATTCCCTAAAGAAATGGTGTTTTAGCAACTTAAATTATATAAAAATATACGAAAATAAAATGCTTACAGACTTTCTCTATGCACAGGAATATATAAAAAACTATTTAATTTTAAAATATTCCTTAGCCCTCTTAATAGCATTTTGTCCTCCCTATAATTCTCTTTGTTTATTTGAGAGTGATTATATTATATTTTTTATCAAAAGTCAATATTTATTTTAATATTTTTATTTTTCTATTTTATTTTGTGGCTCGTGAAAAAGTTCTGAGAAAGTAGCCAAGTTTTGTAAATCACTTGGTATAATAATTTTTGTAGCTTTTCCATCAGCAACTTTAGCAAATGTTTCCATACCTTTTAATGAAAGTACAGCTTTATCTGCTCCAGCCTCTTTAAGAAGTTTTATTCCCTCTGCTTGAGCTGTTTGAATTTTTAAAATTGCTTCTGCTCTACCTTCAGCCTCTCTTATTTCAGCCTCTTTTTTAGCTTCAGCCCTTAAGATTGCAGCTTCTTTTTCTCCCTCTGCCACAAGGATAGCAGATTTTTTTTGTCCCTCAGCTTTAAGGATAGATTCTCTTCTTTCTCTTTCAGCTTTCATTTGCTTTTCCATTGCCTCTTGTATCTCAGCTGGCGGAATTATATTTTTTAATTCAACTCTGTTTATTTTTATTCCCCAAGGGTCTGTTGCTTCATCTAAAATTGATCTCATCTTAGTATTAATTGTATCTCTTGATGTTAAAGTGTGGTCAAGTTCCATTTCCCCTATAATATTTCTAAGAGTTGTGGCTGTAAGATTTTCTATCGCATTAAGAGGTCTTTCAACTCCATAAGTATAAAGTTTTGGATCTGTAATTTGAAAATAAATAACAGAGTCTATCTGCATAGTAACATTATCTTTTGTAATAACAGGTTGTGGTGGAAAATCCAAAACTTGCTCTTTCAAAGATATTTTTTTCGCTATTCTATCTATAAAAGGCACTAAAACATTTAAACCAACGTCCCAAGTTGTAAGATAAACTCCAAGTCTTTCGATTACATATGCTTGTGATTGTGCAACTATTCTTACGTGAAACGCAACTAAAACTATAGTTATAAAAATAAGTATAAATATAAAAAACATAAATTACCTCCTAGTTGTCTATTTTTTCTAATATAAGTTTGTTACCTTCGATTTTTATCACTGTGGCAATATCTCCAGTTTCTAAATCATCTACTGAGATACACTCCCAATATTTTCCATCAAGGGTAACAGTATATATTTTTACACTACCTCTTGTTTCTTTTTTCTCAATTTTTACCTCTTTACCACTTATTCTGTCCAAACTTTTTGATTTTGGTTTTAAAAATTTCACAGCACTTTTTCTAATAAAAATAAGAGCTAGTCCAGAAGTTCCAACAAAAATATAAAATTGATTTACAAGTTCTAGCTTATGAAAAAACATAGTTACAAAAGCTCCCAGAGCAAACCATATTGATATAAGTCCAAAACTTAATCCCTCTATTATTAAAAATACAATTCCTACTATAAACCAATTTAACATAAAAATTATCTCCTTTTCTATTTTTAAATGGTTGTATATCTATATTAGTAAGACGTTTTAGAATAAAAAAAGTTTAATTTCTAATTTTTTATCTCAGTTTATAAAACTTTGAAAATCCATAACAAACTGCTACTGAACCTTTTTCTTCTAATAAATCTACTCCATCTTTTTTTGCACTACAGATTACATTATAAATAGAACTTACTGAGATATATTTATGATACAAATCATTTAAAATATTTCCCTTATCAATCTCCTCATTAACTATTTTTTTTATTCTGTAATAACTTCCTATCTGACTTTTATTAAAATCATTTACTTCTTTATCTCCAAAATATATAGTTACTTTTTCTGGATATGTTATATCTGGAAAAGCTCTCTCTGCACAAATCTCTGGAATAAAACTGATAAGCTCCTCTACTAAATCATAGTCCCCTATTTTTTCACCAATTTTATCTATAAGTCTATCGTACTCCTCGCCAGTTTCACATTTATCAAAAGTATAAGCTGTATTTAAAATATATTTTCTAAGTTCCTCATCAGAATATGGATAAGGAGTATAAGTTTCTTTATCTTGAACAGCAAAGAAAAATTGTTTCTTAGAACCAAACTTTTCTGTTTTCCATTTTTTAGTTTTTTCCTCTATCATCTCTCCAAGCTCTTTTATTGGCTCATCATTTATTCTACATTCACAGCTTGTATATTCTCCATTTTTTGAGGCAAAAACTTTTATATAGATTATTTTTTGATTTCCCATATATTTTGGAATTTCATCTTTTATGATATTCCAAAACTCATCTTCCTCTTGATTTTTTTCTAGCTCTCCCATTCCTACAACATCACTTTTATAAATTTTCCACTTATGTTTTCCAGAAAATTCACTTGTTATTTCACAAAAATTTTCTCCATTTGATATATATCTTATTCCAGTTAGTAATCCATATATAAAACTTGCCTCAGCATTTTGAAGTGAGTTTCTTCTACTCTTCCCAAAACACGCACAAGTTTCATCAATCTCTCTATCCCAATTATCAGAGAAAAGAAAATAACGAATGATTGCTGTATTTTCCTCTGCTCTTACAACTTTTGGTTTAATTGAAAGAGAATATTCTGGAATAAATAACTGATTATCTCTTATTTCACTTTTTTCATCTATTATTTTTTTCATATTTTCCAATAAAAAATAATTCAAATCTTCCATTGGAATACTTGCAAAATCTCTTGCCATATCCACTCCTTATTTTATTTCAATTATTTCATTTTTATTGCAATTTTTATTACTCTATCTTTTTTATTTTCAAAAATATCATAGGCTTCCATTATATTTTCAAAATCCATTCTATGAGTTATGATAGGTGTTGAGTTTATTTTTTTCTCCTCTATGTATTTCATTATTTTATCACAATAAATTCCGTCAACTCCTCCAAATTTTATTGTAAGATTTTTTCCATAGATATTTGGAAGTGGTAGAATTTGATTTTCTTCATACATAGCTACTAATACAACAGTGGCATTTGGACGAGCTAAGTCTAATGCCATATTAAAAGTATCTTTTCCACCTGCCACTTCTAATACTTTGTCTGCTCCTCTACTATCAGTTAATTTTAAAATTTCTTCTTTTATATTATCCCTTGAAGAGTTTAAAACAATATCTGCATATCCATTTTCTTTTGCAAGATTTAATCTATTATCATCAATATCAATTGCAATTATTTTCTTTGGCTCAAAAAGTTTTGCACACATCATTGTACAAAGTCCTGTTGGACCTGCACCAATTACAACAACTGTATCTTCTTTTGAAATTTCTTCAATTTTGCAAGCCCAATATCCTGTGGATAACAAATCTCCTGTAAAAAGTGCCTCTTCATCTGTTACAGAATCAGGAATTTTTGTCAAACAATTATCTCCAAAAGGAATACGAACATACTCTCCCTGTCCTCCGTCAATTCTGCAACCTAAAGCCCAACCACCATTTTTATCTGTACAATTATTTACATAACCTTTTTTGCAATAAAAACACTCTCCACAAAAAGTTTCACAATTTACTGCTACTCTATCTCCTATTTTAAATTTTTTTACAGCTTTTCCTACTTCTTTTATCTTTCCTACAAATTCGTGACCAAGAACTGTATTTTTCATAGCTCTTGGTACAAAACCTTTTTTTATATGAATATCACTAGAACAGATTGTTGTAAGAGTAACTTCCAATAAAACATCTGTTTCTTCCAATATTTTTGGCTCAGCTCTCTCCTCAAAAACTAAATTGTCTACATCTTTAAATACTACTGCTTTCATATGTCTCCCCTTTTCTTTCATTTTTAAAAATAGGATTTTTTATAATTTTTATTATAAGTGGAATAACCATTACAACCCAAACTATTGGCTCTGATATAATTATCCCAAAATATTCTAAACTTGGCACTAAAAATATAACTACTGAGATTTTTCCAATAAGTTCCAATCCACTGGAAAAAATTGGTGTAAAATGATCTCCTATCCCTTGCATAGCATTTCTAAGAATTGAAATAGTGGCTGGAACAAAATAAAATATTGTATTTATTCTTAGATATTTTTGTGAAGTTAAAATTATCTCTCTGTTAGTTGTACCAGTTACCATATAAATTAAAAAAGGTGCTATTGTATAACTTAAAATTATTACTATTACACTCCAACCCCAAGTTATAAAAAGTGCTTCCCATATCCCTTTTTTTATTCTTTCTGGCTCATTTGCTCCTTTATTTTGTCCACAATAAGTAGCCATTGTTATTCCGAAAACTGAGAATGGCAACATAAAAAATTCTGTTAATTTTCTACTAGCTGTATGTGCCACTATTATATTTGTTCCAAATGTATTTATAGCTGTTTGAAGTGCCAAAGTTCCAAAAAATACTAATGACATCATCATTGCCATTGAAAATCCAGAATAAAAAAGTCTTTTCAAAAGTTCCAATTTTATAAAAAAATCTTTTTTCTCAACTCTAAATATTGGATATTTTTTCCACATATAGATTATACAAAGTAAAACTGAAAATCCTTGAGAAATTACTGTTGCAAGTCCAGCTCCACTTACACCTAAACCAAGTTTTAAAATAAAAAATAAATCCAAAAATATATTAAGACCACAAGCAATTATTAAAAACATAAGAGGTGCAAAAGTATCTCCAATGGCTCTTAAAATTCCTGCAAAGGCATTATAAAACATTGTGGCTGTAATCCCTAAAAGTATAACTTTTATATAAAGAGTTGATTCATTATACAACTCTTCTGATACATTTAAAATTTTTAAAATCTCATCTAAAAAACTAATACTTATTATTGAAATAATAACTGAGATAACAAGTCCTAAAAAAAGCGAAGCTGCTACCGTTTTTTTTATTTTCTTCTCATTTTTTTCTCCAAATTGTTGAGCCACCACAATGGAAAATCCATTTGTCATTCCTGATAAAAATCCTATTAAAAGTGTACTTATAGAAGTAGTAGCTCCAACTGATGCCAATGAACTTTCCCCTAAGGTACTTCCTACAATTCTTGTGTCTGCTAAGCTATAAAAAAGTTGAAAAATATTTCCCAAACAAACTGGTAAAGCAAATTTTATCATTTGTTTTATGGAATTTCCTGTTGTTAAATCTATCATATTCTCCCCTTAAAAAATTTTGTATATAATTTAATTATCATATTATATATCAAAACTCTTTAATTGAAAATATTTTTTATATTTTTTTATTCTAGGTAGCACACAACAATTTCAATATCTAAGTCCTTAAATATATCTTTTATCATAGGCTCAACTCTATCCCAAGAAAGTCTATCTATTCCACAAGCTATTTTAGGCATAACCAATTTTTTTATATTTTTATTTTTTCTAATTTTTTCTCTCATCTCCATTAAAGATTTTTCTAAATCTTCATAGGTTGGTATCTCCCAATAATTTTTCTTTGTAATAAGATTAAAAACATTGGAAATCTCTATACATCTTTCCTCCAATGTCTTAGGATTTTCTTTAGCAAGTTTTAACAAAATTTCTCTCATATTATATCTTTTATCAAATTCAACAGCTATTCCAGCTCCAAGTGCATAATCTCTACTTATACAATGAGCGTAATAACAATTTTTTTCGTTAAACACATCACCTTTTATAAATTTATAATCCATAATTCTCCTTTTTTAAAAATAAACTTTATATTATATACTTCAACAATAAATATTTTTTTCCTTTTTTTCAAGAAATTTTTTTATAAAAAATCCACCCTACAATCTTAGAGTGGAAGTTTTTTATATATATATTTTTCTAAAAACTATCAAATCATAAATATCTTTTGGTGAATATGGACTTGGTAGTTTTCTTAAAACCTTTGTCCAAAGTCTTAATATTTCAGTTTCAGGCATATTTCTTACACTTTCCAAAACCTTATCTTTATAAAGAATATTTTCTTGGCACTTTATTATTCCTCTTTGTAAATTTAGTTGAAATTTCTCAACATTATTATAAGGACATCTTCTTAAAGAAAAATACTCTGCTAAAAAATCATTTGTAAAACTTTTCTCAAAATAAATTATTTTTCTTATAACACTTGCCATATATTCCTCAGATAATTTTTGACTAAAGACACCATTTTTATCTATAAGTGGTATAAATACATCTTCAAAATGAAACTCTTGGAAAGATTTATTGAAAAGTTTTAAATTTCTAAAAAATCTTCCAAGTTTAGATACATCTTTTTTCAAAAAATTCAAGTCTACTTGATAAGTTGTACCTATATGTGGGAAAAGACAACTTACAAAATCCTTTGAATGACAAAAGTTAATAACTCTTCCTTCAAAAACTTTATTTTCATTGATTGTATCTATAAACAGTTTTGCATCTTTTATCTTTTCTGAAAGATCTTCTCTTAAAAATAGTTTCTCCATTATTCTTTCTTTAATAAGAAGTTGACGTCTTCTAGCAATAGGTATTTTTTTAAGAATTTTTTCAAGATTTGTTTGTTTAATAAGTTCTTGAAAAAATTCCTGAGTAAGTTCAAAATTTAATTTAAAATCTCCATCAAATAAAACTGTTTTATTATCTTTTATGATTTTTTGTCTTTTAAGCTCTTTCATTATAAATTCAATATAATCATCTTTGAACTCATCAAAAATATTTTTTTCTTTCTCATTTAGTTCACAAGGAAGTAAAAGTTTTTGATACTCTATAAAATCTTCTACTCCAACTATTCCATCTCTTCTTATTCCAACAGAGTTCCAAGTACAAACCCAAGGACAGAATTTATATTTTTTATAAACCATTATAGCTACAAACTGAGCTATACCTCCTCCAAGAGAGTGACCTGTAATACTTATTTTTTCATGAGGGATCCCATCTTTTATAAGATTTTCATAAACTTCTAATCCTTCCCAAAATTGAAGAGGTTTTTTACCAAGACCTATAATCAAATCTGCCTCGATAAAATCTTTGTATGCCTCTTCAAAAGGATAAGTCTGACTTCCTCTATATGAAATAATATATTTATCTTTCTTTTGGAAAACCACAGCAAAAAATCCTGATTTAGATTTTTTGTTTCCCGTTCTATCATCAATAGAATAAATTTTCCATTCGTTGACCTCTTTATCAAAAAATCTTTCGCCCTTTCCTATTAAATCATTTTTTAATATGCTTGAACTTGATGAAAGTGAAAGATAATCAATATCCTCTATCAAGTCCTTTATATACTTTCCTTCTGAATAATCTGGAAAATTATAATATGAAAGTATACTGAAAAAAAGATATTCTCTTGATGTTTCCAATAATATCACCTACTTTTATATATCTCTAGTATAACCATATTCCTTTAAAATCTCTTCTTCTTTTGCTCTCATTACTTTTTTCTCTTCCTCTTCCATATGATCGTAACCCATCAAATGTAAAAGTCCATGAGTTAATACATAATAGAACTCTCTTTTAAAAGAGTGTCCATAATCTTTTCTTTGTTCTTCTACTCTTTCTAGAGATATTATTATATCTCCAAGACTGTCATATAATCCATTATCAGCCTCGTCATTATCATGATATGCAAAAGATATTACATCAGTTGGCATATCTTTTCCTCTAAAATCTCTATTTACTCTTTGAATTTCTTCATTACCTGTTAAAAGAACTGAAACATAAACTTCTCTGTCACTTTCATATTCTTTTGTCAATACATCTATTATATATTTTTCAATATCTTCATAGACTATCTCATTTTCAAAACCTTCAATGTCCATTCCTAAATCTAAATTAATTTTCATCTGTTTTATTTTCCTCACTTTCTTTTTCTTGTCCAGGATATTTTATTCTTACGTGGTGGATACCAATTATTGTTTTTGTAAAGACTTTTATAATTGTTTCTATATCTTTAAAAGTCAGATCAGCATCTTTTAATTGTCCGTCTTCAAGTTTATTAAAGATAATTTTTCTAATCATTTCTTCAATATTATTATAAGTTTTATGTTCGATACTTCTTACTGCTGCCTCTATTGAGTCTGCTAACATAATTATCGCAGATTCTTTTGTTTTTGGTTTTGGTCCACTGTATCTAAAATCATCTTCTCTTACATTTTCATCTAAACTTTTAGCTTTATTATAGAAATATGCCAAGAATGTTGTTCCGTGATGTTCAAGCATTATATCTCTTATCTCTCTTGGAACTTTATATTTTTTTGCCATTTCAAAACCATCTTTTGTATGAGCAAGAATTACTAAAGCACTTAAAAATGGAGATATTTTGTCATGAGGATTTTCTCCCCCCTCTTGATTTTCTACATAAAATTTTGGTCTTTTCATTTTTCCAATGTCGTGATAATAACTTGCAACCCTTGTAAATATTGGATCAGCTCCAATTGCCTCAGCTGCTGCCTCAGATACAGCTGCTACCATCATTGAATGATAAAAAGTTCCTGGAGTTTTTACTGACAAATCTCTTAAAAGTGGATTTGATAGATCTCCAAGTTCCAAAAGTTTAAATGATGATAAAATATTAAAACTTCTCTCTAAGTAAGGGACTATCGCAAGAGTTAAAACTCCTGAAAATATTCCTGCAAGAATTATTTTTGTAGAGTCTAAAAGCACTGTTTCAGATACTCCAAAAGTTAAAAATGTTATTGAAAAATAAATTATTAATTTTACAATAGCAAGTTGAATACCTAAATTTATAAATTGTACTCTTGTTTTTACACTTCCCAAAAATCTTGTTGCAAAAAGTATTGTAAGAAGTGTTATTACAAAATATACCATATCATAATTTATCATTGGGGTAATATATATAAGAGCTATTATTCCAAAGTAAAAAGCATAGGCTGAGTTTACCAAGATTTGAAGTAGGAAAAATCCTGTTTCAAATGGTATTAGATATAAATAATCTTTTCCAAAAAATCTAAATATAAAGAATAAAAGTGCAAACACTAAGAATGTTGCTCCGTAGATATTTTTATTAGATAACTCTTTTTTAAATTTTGTAGTAACTATATTATAAGCTATAACTGAAACTGTTATTAGATAAATTCCTGTTACAGAAAATCTTAAAACAGTTTCTGCAAAAGAATAAATACCAAGTGCATTTAATACTTGAATTTTTTCTTTATTTAAAAGTTCACCTTTTTTTAGAACCAACTCTCCAGCTTTTACTGTTGTATATTGGTCTTCTATTCCATCAACTCTCTTTTTTATCTCAAATTTAGTTCTCTCTCTGTCATAAACATAGTTTGGGAAAGTAAAGATATCCAAAACTTTAAATTCTATATTTGAAAGCTCTTTATCTTTAAAATCTTTATCAGCCATTGTTGTGATAAAAGTTTCTCCCTCTCTTATTCCGTGAGAATAAACCTTATCCAATATATCCATCAAATCTTTTCTTTGAGAATTTATCTCTCTTTTTGACAGATCTAAAACTCCATCTACTATCTCTGGAGCAATTTTTAATTTATAATTTTCTTCAAAGAAATCATAATCAAAGTTTTTTATTTTTTTCTCTTTGATTTGTAGTATTTCGTCATAGAATTCATTAAGACCTCTTGAATATTTTTTCCCTATCTCAGGTAGATAGATATATTTTTTTTCAGATTCCTCAACTATATCTTTTATTATGGCTTCTCTTTTTAGTACATCTTTATATTTTACATCTCTTGGAGCGTAAATATTTTCTTTTATTATATCCTTATCGATATATTTATTTCTTTGAAAAATATTTCCAAGTTGGCTACTTAAAGATATTATCATTAGAAATACTAAAAAATATACCATTCTATCTTTTAATTGATAGGTATCAGAATACACTTGAACATCGTCTCTATTCTCCCGTTCTACTCTGAATAAAAAACGAAATCCTAAAAAATTAAACTTTTTCATCTCTTCCTCCATCACCTCTAAGGATATCTTCAACATCTATCCTAGAGATATTCTTTGTTGGGATACTTTCTAAAAAATATTTCCCATAAGACTTTGTTATCACTCTGTTGTCCAATATAGTTATTATTCCCTTATCCTCTTTACTTCTTATAAGTCTTCCTATTCCTTGTTTAAATTTTATAACAGACTCAGGGATTTGGTATTCTAAGAATGAATTTTTTCCCTCTTGTTCAAAAGTTTCTATTATAGCTTCTGTTACTGGATCACTTGGAACTTTAAAAGGTAGTTTTACAATTATTACTGAACTAAGTTGTTCACCTTTTACATCTACTCCCTCCCAAAAAGAATCTGTTCCAAATAGAACAGGAGCTTTACTTCTTTTAAATATATCTACCATCTTTGTTCTTGGATACATTCCTTGAATAAATAAACTTATTCCACTTTCTTCAAGCTCATCTTTCATAGAATAATATACATAGTTAAGCATTTTGTAAGAAGTGAACAAAACAAATGTTCTTCCTTGAGTTTTTTCTACAAAGATTTTTATTATCTCTTGAATATAATCCATAAACTCTGGTGAATTGGGATTTGGCAATCCTTTTGGAATATATACTTTCATCTGTCTATCGTAATCAAATGGTGACTTTATTATTTTATCATAAGTTTCCTCTAAAAGTCCTATTGATTTTTTGAAATAATCAAAATTATTTCCAACAGAAAGTGTTGCTGATGTAAATATTATTTGTTTTAAATTATCATAAAGATTTTCTGAAAGCTCTCCGTCTACTTTTAAAGGAGTGGCTACAAGTTTAGCATTATTTTTTCTTTCGTTAACCTCTATCCAATAGATAAAATCCTCATCTTCAAATCTATTGATAAATTGGAAATTTTCATAAAATGATTCCACTCTTTCTAAATATTTCAAAAATTCATTTATTTTACCATTTATATCATCTATCTCTGATATTAAATCTCTTATTTTTTTCACAATTCTAAGATATTCACTAAACTCTAAGATAAAGTTTTCTCTAAAGTCCTCTACCATTTTGAAATAATTTTCAGTTGCCACATCATCTTTTTTTATTCTAATTGAAATATTTCCATTTTGTCCTTTAGAAAATACCTCAATAAGTCTTTCAAAATATTTTATTCCGTGATTGTATAAATCTATATGGCTTTTTATAAATTCTTTGTCTATTATTTCCAAAGCCTCTTGACTTTCACTAATATCACTATTTTTAATTATTGAAATAATTTCTTTTAACTGTCCAACAATTTTTATATTGTCATTTTCTATTTCAAAAAGCTTTATATCTTGTTTTAAATTCTCATCTTTAATCTTAGCCACATTTAATATTTTATTCATAGATTTTGAAAAAGAGTATCTTGAAATCTCATATGAAAAATAATCTCTTGCCACTTTTTCAACATTGTGTGCCTCATCAAAAACAGCCATTGAATATTCTGGTAAAATAGAATAATCATTATTAAAACCTATCTGTTTTTTTATTGCAAGATCTGAGAAAAATATATGATGGTTAGCTATCAAAATATCTGCTCTTTTTTTCTCATCACGAGCTTTAAAGAAAAAACACTCCTCTCTATGAGGACAACCAGAAAAACAAAGATCACTTTCACTTTGAAACATCTCCCAAACTGTATAATCTGGCTCTATATTAAGTTCTGATTTATCTCCTGTTGTAGTTGCTCTTCCCCACTCCAAAATAGTTCTCAAATGATTTTGTTGTTCTTCTGATAATTCTAGTATCTCTTTATTTTTTCCACTTTTTATATTATAAAATTTCCTATTACAAAGATAATTTCCTCTACCTTTTACCAAAGCATATCTAAATTTTTTTTCCATAATTTTTTGCAACATTGGAATATCTTTATTAAGAAGTTGCTCTTGCAAATTTATTGTATTGGTGCTTATTATGACTCTTTTTTCGTTAGTAACAGCCCATTCAATAGCTGGAATAAGATAAGCCAAAGTTTTTCCTGTACCTGTTCCTGCCTCTACAACTATTTTCTTTTCATTATTTATTCCCTCTTCAATATGCCTTGCCATTGAAAGTTGTTCTTCACGAAATTCAAATTCTTTAAAGTTTTGAGATATTATTCCATTTTCCTCAAAATATGGAGTGACCTCTATTTTTTTATTTTTTTCACTATAAGGCTCTATCACCACATAAATATTTGTTACACTATTATTTACAATATAAAATCCACCATTCATTTTATTAGCAAAAACTGTTGCTACTTCAATATCTGCATCTGAGGGATAAATATATCCTGATGGGTGGTTGTGGATTATCACTTCTTCTCTTTTCATTCTTCCAAGAATTGCTGGAACACTATATTTATTTCCACGAGCTACTATCTGAATATTTTCTACAATTCCATCTTCATTAAGACTTCCTCTAAAAAATACCTCGTTACCACCAGCTTCTTCAATCTCTTTTTTTATTTCCTGTTGAATTTCAAAGGTTAATCTTAAATTTATATCCATACTGTTCCTTTCTTTTTTCTACAATCTCCCTATTATATATGATACTCTTTTTTTGAAAAAATAGGAACTTTTTTTTTATTTTTCCTTTGCTTTTTTGAAGTTTTGTGATATAATAATTGAGGTCCATTGTTTTTAATATGTGTGTGTCTCTTTTTAGATCTTACCTGTTAAATTAAAAATAATGTAACTACAAATATTTTATTTTTTTTATAATTTAGGAGGTTTTTTACAAATGGCAAACAATAAATCAGCTAAAAAGAGAGTATTATTAAACGAAAGAAACAGAGTTAGAAATCAAGCAGTTAAAACTAGAGTTAAAAATGTAGCTAAAAAAGTTTTAGCAGCTATCGAAGCTGGAGATAAAGCAGTAGCTTTAGAAGCTTTATCAGTAGCTTACAAAGAATTCGACAAAGCAGTTACTAAAGGTGTTGCTAAGAAAAACACTATTTCTAGAAAAAAATCTAGATTAGCAGCTAAAGTAAACGCTCTATAATTTGATTTTCAAACTTGAGAAAGAATCCAGAAAACTTGTTTTCTGGATTTATTTCTTTTTTTGGGAATTTTTTCTATAATAAAAAAATAGAAAATATTAAATTACAATATTCTCTATTTTATATTTTCCTCTTTATCTATTCTATAAAAATAATTTTTTAAAAATATATTTCAATTCTAATTTTATTTTTTTATTTATAATTTATCTAACTAAAATCTACAAAAAAAAGAAGAGGATTGCTCCTCTCCTTCTATCTTAATAGTTTTTACTATTTGATTATTTCTGATACAACTCCAGATG
>NZ_JADYTX010000034.1 GCF_021531475.1 Fusobacterium perfoetens
GCCAGGATCAAACTCTTCATTAAAACTTTATATATTTATTGACTAGGTCAAATAATTTACACTTACCATTTTTTAAACAACAAATAAGGTTGTTTGCTTGTCATATTTCTCTATTCTGTTGTTAATGTCCTTCGTTTTTTCTGTCCCTCTCGTGGACAAGAAATATCTTACCACTTTTCTCATTTTATGTCAACAATTTTTTTTAATTTTTATAATTTTTTTTAATTTATCTTTGAAATCATTAACTTTTTTATATTTCTTTTTCTATTTTTTATTAGAAATTTACTTAGAATTTTTTATGAAACTTTAAAGTTATAAAAATTATTTATCAAAATTTTTATTTTTGAGCATATACAAGATATGGTATCTTTAATTTTTCATACTACTATATAATGTAGAAATAAAAAAGAGTTGCTATATTTTATAATATAACAACTCCTCCATTATTCTATAATTTATTTTTTTCTAAAATCTGTCCTATATATTTTTTTATAGTATTTAGATAGATTACCTTCGAACTCTCTTTCATTAGAAGTAAAAATTTCTCATTTGTTCCTGTATCACTCGAACAAAGTTTAATAGCTTCCTCTTCTACTTTTAATTTTTCATAATCATCTAATTTTTCAAATTCCTCTATTATATCTATTGGTATATCTAATTCTTCTTTTAAATTTTTAATGTCAGTAACATTTATAGATTTTTTAATACTTTTTCTAGCTTGTTTTATTTTTTTCTTGCTAATTATTGTTTTTTCCTTTACTTCGTTATTAAATAGAGTCAGGTTTTGTTTTTCTGTTATCTCTCCTCTATCTATATTTTTAAGAACACCATTTATATATTGAACCAAAGTTGTTTTTATATTTTTAGTCAGATTTTTATATAAAATCTTTAATACTTCTCCTGCTAGTTCCTCTCCATCTTCATTAAATATCTTTTTAATTTTAGTATCTGTTCTCTTATCCCAAGCTCTTGCTACATAAATATTTCTTTTAGCTTTTTGAATAAGTTCTACTAAAGACATAGGAAGATCTTTATATGGGTCTGCTTTTGGCTTTTGAGTTGGTTTTTTCTTAGGCACTTCTTTTAATGGAGTTTCTTTTTTAATTGGTTCGTTAATCTCTATTATTTCAGCTTCCTCTATATCATCTAATTTTTGTTTTTTACTAGAAATATTAGATGATGAACCACTATTTTTATTTTTGTTCATAAGCATTTTAGCTTTATTTCCCTCTATAAATGTTGAAATATGACATTCTCCATCTTTTTCTAGATTAAAAGTATAATTTATATAATAGGTATCTTCTTTTTTAGACTCATCATAAGAATACTCTAAAACATATCCTAACTCAACCAAAACATCAAAAGCTTTTAATACTCTTTTTAAAACTTGTTTAGCTCTACTTAATATATATATCTTTGTCTTTCCAGTTTTTGTAGTTCTTTCTGTTTCTTGTTCCATTCTAAGTGGAATTATCGCAGCTAGGGTTCTTAGATTTATTCTTCCATCTATTTCATCGTATCTTATTTTACTTATATATTTATATATTCTTCCAGCAATAGGGTCTTTTGTTATTATCTCCATAAGAGCTTTGGAATTATATTTTATATATCTTTTGTCTTTTATCTTTTGTCTTATATTTTTATTTAAAAGAACTCTATAAAAAACTTTTTTTCCTTTTTTTAATTTTTGATATGTAAGAAGTTTAAACTCCTCATCTTCAAATCTATACTTTCCAAATTTTGTATGATTAGAAACAACAAACTGATACTCTGTACTTTTTAGATTTTTTAGAGCTTGCTCTACTTTTGTATAATAAACCCTGTTCATCTTATTTCCCAAAAAGTTAACTATAAAATCTGATATCTCAAATTCTATATATTCCCCTTCCTCTGTTGGAGAATCTTTTTTTCCCTCATACATACAGATAAGATAGTTATAGATTTTTTCTTCAAACATTGAAGGTTGATAAACCATATCTGTATTATCTTTAGCAACTAAAGTACAATACATAGTTACTCCCAAATCTTCAAAAGAATATTGAAAGTTTATTCTCTTATTTTGTTTTTGAGGTGTGAAGAATGGAAAGACTATCATCTCTACTGGAATATTTATTATATTCCCTTGTAAATTTAAAAAGTTTCCCGCTCCTTGGATAACAACTTCTTTAACTTCAATATCTGGAAGTTCTTTCATCTTCATATCCATTTTATTGATATCTTCTATCAAAGAACCACTTGAAGCAATATTAAAACTTTCTACTATATCTCCATATTCTTTGTCTTTTTCAGCCATAAACTCCTTCTCCCAATAAGAATTTTTATATGTATATTCTCAATAATATTTTTCCTCAGGTATCATATTATAAAACTAAAAATACATTATTACAAGTTTTTTTTTATTTTTTTTAAATTTTATGTTTATACTCAATAATAAAATAATATATATATGATTATAAATCTAATAAATTCAATATTTTTTATAAAGTTTTTATCATATTTTTATTTTATCAATATAGATATAAATCTAATAAATTCAATAAAAGATTTTTCTGTCATATTGTATATGCTCATTAATAATTTAATATTTTAAACTTTTATTGATTTACATGAAGAAAAAATTATTATATTTTTATTTTCTCAGTAAAATCAAGGAATAATATTTCTGTATATATTCAATAATAATTTAAATACTATCTTTTTCTTTGAAAATCAAGCTGTATTTATTATCAGCTTTATTTTTATCTAGAAAAATCAAGCTAAAAATAAATGTATAATATCAATAATATTTTTTATTTTATATAAATCTTTGAAATTATTAACTATTTTTTATGTTATATTTTTTTTACTAAGTATTTATCAGTATTTTAAAAGTGTATATGAATAATAATAAGAAAAAAATTTTTTTTATTTATTTTCAATAGAAAAATAAATTTTTTTGGGAAACTTAGTCTGTACATTATACATAATAACAATTAAACAAAAAACAACCTAAAAGATTTGTCGTTTTTTTATTTTTTGTTTATTATTTTTTATAAAATACAAACTTTTTGGAAATAATTAAAATTAAAAGAAAAAACTAGAAAATAAATAAAAAGAAAAATCTGAATAAAAAAGAAAATAATTTGAAAAAAATAATAAATATACTTGACAAATTTGCTTTTTTCTTTTAAAATAATATACTGTAATATAGAAATTTTTAGGAGGTGAATTTTTAGAAATGGCAAAATTCCATACATACCAACCAAATAATAGAAAATACAAAAAAGACCACGGATTTAGAGCTAGAATGAAAACTAAAGGTGGAAGACAAGTATTAAAAAGAAGAAGAGCTAAAGGAAGAAAAAGATTATCAGCATAGAACCCGGTGTAGCAAATCACCGGGTTTTTTGAAATAATGGAGATTATTTATGGAAAATTTAAAGAAGAATGCTGAATTTCAAAAAATTTATAATTTTGGAAAAAAGAGTTATGGATATTATTCTCTTGTATTTTTTATGAAAAATAATTTGGATCACAATAGATGTGGTTTTGTAGCTAGTAAAAAAATAGGAAATGCAGTTTGTAGAAATAGAATAAAAAGATTATTTAGAGAATACTATAGAGAGATGGAAGAAAAAATACAAGTAGGATATGATTTTATTTTTGTAGGAAAAAGAAGTGCCGGAGAGAAATTTAAAGAGTTAAAGTTCCAGGAGATGAAAAAAGATATTGATAAGGTTTTTAAAAGATCAAATCTTTTCAAAGATTAAATTAATTTTGAAAAAAATAGTTTTACTCTTAATAAGAGGATATCAAAAATTTTTGTCCCCTATTTTGGGTAAAAATTGTATATTTATTCCAAGTTGTTCAGCTTATACCTATGAAGCTATTGAAAAATATGGTATAATTGGAGGAGGGCTGTTGGGAATAAAAAGAATATTAAGATGTCATCCTTTTAATCAAGGAGGTTATGACCCAGTACCTGAACTAAATAAAAATAAGGAGAGAAAGAAGTAAATGAATTTTTTGTACGCTATATTTGAGAAAATTTTAGTAATGTTTCACCAAGTGACTGGAAGCTATGGAATGGCTATCATACTTTTAACGATTTTTATTAAGATTGTTTTATTACCTCTTACAATAAAACAAGATAAATCTATGAAAGAGATGAAAAAGTTACAACCTAAAATAGAAGAGATTAAAAAGAAATATGGTTCTGATAAACAATTGTTAAATCAAAAAACTATGGAACTTTATCAAGAACATAAAGTTAATCCAGCTGGAGGATGTCTTCCAATAATCATTCAATTACCTATATTATGGGCTTTATTTGGTGTTTTAAGAAAAGAAGGAGTTATTCCTGATGAAACATTCTTATGGTTTACTTTAGCAGCTCCAGATAAATTCTATATATTACCAATATTAAACGGAGTAGTTTCATTTGTTCAACAAAAAGTAATGGGATCAGCAGACAACCCTCAAATGAAACAAATGATGTATATGTTTCCTATAATGATGATATTTATCTCTTATAAATTACCAGGAGGGTTACAATTATATTGGTTAATGTCAAGTTTAACTGCTGTTATACAACAATATTTCATTATGAAAAGAGGAGAGTAGTTTCTTATGGCAGAAAATATTGAAATTAAGGCAATGAGCTCTGAAGAAGCTAAACAAAGAGCTATCAGAGTATTAAACATAAAAGAAGAACAAATTTTAAATGTAATAGAAAAAGTAAAAAGCAAATCTTTTTTAGGACTTTTCTCAAAAGAGGGGACTTATGAAGTAGAATATACTTTAGAAGAAATAGTGCCTCAAATTGAAAAAGAAGAGGAAAAAATAGTTGAGGAAGTAAAAGTTGTAGAAGTTGAGCCAATCGACGAAAGACATACAGCTAGAGACCTTAGAAAAGAAAGAAATGAAAGAAAAGCTAAGCAACAAAAACCAGCTAAACCTTTTGAGAAAAAAGAAAAACCAAAGGTAGAAGTTGCTATAACAAAAGAAGTAAAAGTAGAACAAGAAAAGAAAATCGAAAATGTAGAACCAGACCAAGAAAAAGTTGCTAGAATATTAGAAGTGACAAAAGGTCTAATTGAAAATATGGGACTAAATTTAGAGGTTGAATTTAGTGGAACTGTTGGAAAAAATTATGTTATAAATATCTCTGGTGAAGATAAAGGGATAATCATTGGTAAAAAAGGAAAAACTTTAAATAGTTTTGAATATCTATTAAACTCTTTAATAAAAGATATAAGAATAGATGTTGATGTTGAAGGGTTCAAAGAAAAAAGAAATGATACTTTGATAGAACTTGCAAATAAAATGGCTATAAAAGCTATAAAAACTAAAAAAGTAATAAGACTTAATCCAATGCCTCCTAGAGAAAGAAAAATAATTCACGAGATTATCAATCAATATCCAGAATTAGATACTTATAGTGAGGGTAAAGATCCAAAGAGATATATAATTATTAAAAGAAAAAGATAAGAGGGTGAGGTATAATGTTTGATACCATCGCTGCTATATCAACACCTCGTGGAGAAGGTGGAATAGGTATAGTTAGATTATCAGGTGATGAATCTTTAGGTATATTATCAAAAATATTCAAACCAAAATCAAAAAAAGATGTAAAAGATATAAAGAGTTATACAATTAACTATGGACATATTTATGATGGAGATGAATTAATAGACGAAGTTTTAGTTTCTGTTATGAAAGCTCCTAACACATATACTAGAGAAGATATAGTGGAGATAAATTGTCATGGTGGTTATCTTATAACTCAAAAAGTATTGGAACTTGTACTAAAAAGTGGAGCTAAAATAGCAGAGCCAGGAGAGTTTACAAGAAGAGCTTTCTTAAATGGAAGACTTGATCTTACTCAAGCTGAAGCTGTAATAGATTTAATCCACGGAAAAACAGATAAAAGTATTTCTCTTTCTTTAAATAACCTAAGAGGAGATTTAAGAGATCAAATAAACCATTTGAAAAAAATACTTTTAGATGTAGCAGCTCATGTAAATGTAGTTTTAGATTATCCTGAAGAAGGGGTAGATGAGCCAATACCAGAACATCTAATAATAGAATTACATAATGTAAAAGATACAATAACAAAACTTGTAGAGTCTTATGATAAGGGAAAAATGATAAAAGAGGGGATAAAAACAGCAATAGTTGGAAAACCTAATGTTGGAAAATCAAGTCTTCTTAATTCAATCCTTAGAGAAGAAAGAGCTATTGTAACAAGCATAGCTGGTACAACAAGAGATACGATAGAAGAAATTATAAATATAAAAGGTATTCCATTGATAATGGTTGATACTGCTGGAATAAGAAAAACTCAAGATGAGGTTGAAAATATAGGGGTACAAAAATCTAAAAAGATGTTAAAAGAAGCAGACTTAGTTTTATTTGTACTTGATTCATCAAGAGATTTTTCAGATGAAGATAGAGAGATTTATGATAGTATTGAAAGTGAAAAAGTAATAGGAATCCTTAATAAGATAGATATGGAGAAAAAACTTGATATCACAAATCTTACTAAGGTAAAAAAATGGATAGAGATATCAGCTCTTGAAAATATAGGAATAGATACTCTTGAAAATGAAATATATAACTTTATACTTTCAGAAAATATAGAAGATAGTTCAGAGAAACTTATAATCACAAATATTAGACATAAATCAGCTCTTGAGAAAACTAAAAAATCAATAGAGAATATATTTGAAACAATAGATATGGGTTATCCAATGGATTTGATAGCAGTAGATTTAAATGATGCTTTAGATTCTCTATCAGAAGTGACAGGAGAAATATCTAGTGAAGATTTACTAGACCATATATTCAGTAATTTTTGTGTTGGAAAATAAAAAATTAAGGTTAACATCGGTTAACCTTATTTTTTGTCTTATAGATTGTAAAAAAATAAAGATTATTAATGTATATATACATTAATAAAAAAAGAGGAGAAATTTTAGATGGATAATTTATATGATGTTATAGTCGTAGGTGGAGGACACGGTGGTGTAGAAGCAGCCCTTGCCTCTGCAAGACTTGGAAGAAGAACTTTACTTATAACTTTATCTCTTGATACAATTTCAATGATGTCTTGTAACCCATCGATAGGTGGACCAGGAAAAAGTAATCTAGTGGCAGAAATGGATATACTTGGTGGAGAGATGGGAAGACATATAGATAAATATAATCTTCAATTAAAAGATTTAAATACAAGTAAAGGTCCTGCAGCTAGAATAACTAGAGGTCAAGCTGATAAATATCTTTATAGAGTAAAAATGAAAGATTTAGTAGAAAATACTAAAAATCTTGATTCATTACAAGAATCAGTTGATGAGATTATAGTGGAAAATGGAAAAATAAAAGGTGTAGTTACATCTTTAGGACTTAGATATTACGCTGATGCTGTTGTACTTGCAACAGGAACTTTCCTAAATGGAAGAATAGTTATTGGAGATATAGAATATGTAGGTGGAAGACAAGGAGAGAAGGCTGCTGAGAAGTTATCAGATAGCATTATAAAAGCTGGAATTCATATGGAGAGATACCAAACAGCTACACCTCCAAGAGTTGATAAAAAGACTGTAGATTTTTCTAAGACTGAGGAGTTATTTGGAGAGAAACACCCAAGATATTTTTCAATTTTTACTGAGAAAGATGAAAATAATGTAGTGCCAACTTGGCTTACTCATACAACTGAAAAAACTATTGATAAAATTCAAGAGCTTTTAAAATATTCTCCAATTGTTTCAGGGATAATAGAAACTCACGGACCGAGACATTGCCCATCAATAGATAGAAAAGTTTTAAATTTCCCAGAAAAGAAAAATCATCAAATTTTCTTAGAGTTAGAATCTAGTGAGTCAAATGAACTTTATATCAATGGACTTACAACAGCAATGCCTCCATTTGCTCAAGATGAGATTTTAAAAACAATAGCGGGGCTAGAAAATGCTAAAATAATGAGATATGGATATGCTGTTGAATATGATTATATACCAGCTTATCAAATGTATCCAAGTCTTGAAAATAAAATAGTTGAGGGACTTTTCACAGCAGGACAAATAAATGGTACTTCTGGTTATGAGGAAGCAGCAGCTCAAGGATTTATAGCAGGAGTTAACGCAGCTAGAAAAACTATGGGAAAAGAGCCTGTTATAATAGATAGAAGTGAAGGATATATTGGAGTTTTAATTGATGATATTATTCATAAGAAAACTCCAGAACCATATAGAGCTTTACCATCTAGATCTGAGTATAGACTTACTTTAAGATTTGATAATGGATTTATGAGACTTTTAGATAAAGCTATTGAGATTGGAATTTTATCAGAAGACAAGATTGAAACTTTGAAAAAGGCAAAAGAAGATGTCTTGAGAGAAGTTGAAAATCTAAAAGCATTAAAAGTTCCAATGAGACAAGCTAATGAAATATTAAAAAAATATGGTTCAGACAAACAAGTTACAAAAGGTATTACAGCTAATGAGCTTTTAAAATTTAAAGAGATAACTTATGAAATTATGGCTGAAGAGTTAGGATTAAATATAGAGGAATATCCAAATTTTGTAAGAAGTCAAATAGAAACAATGACAAAATATGATATTTTTATTAAAAGAGAAAATGAACAGATAGAAAAATTCAAAAGACTTGAGGGGATAATGATACCTAAAGATTTTGATTTTGAGAAAGTGGTAGGAATATCAAATATAGCTCGTGCAGGACTTTGTGAAGTAAAACCCTTATCAATAGGTGAAGCTAGTAGAATAAGTGGAGTAACAGGAAATGATATAGCTATTCTATTAGGACATATTCAAAAAAGATAAAATTTGTATATAGACAAAAATAAAAAAAGTTGCAGATTTAAAAGTCGGCAACTTTTTTTGATAAAATATATTATTATTGATTGTAATATTAATTTTAAAATTTTTATTTTTAAAGAGTTACAGGAATTTGAATCTCAGTTATAAACTCATTTTCGTCTTCCGTTATATGACGTTCTATATGGTAAATCTCGTAACAATCTCCAGAAATTTTTAAATTATTTTCAGAAATATATTTTTTTAAGAGATTATAATAATATCCTCTGTTAGAATATCCACCTTTAAAAGTAATCGTTAAAAAATTTCCAGCAGGAAAAATCTCTCCTCTTTCTTCGTTAATGATAAAACTTTTAGAAAAAATATCATACTCTCCCTTTAAAAAATTTTCTTTTGAGATTGTGGCTCCAGCCTCATTATTTGTAAGAATAAAATCGTTATCATATTCAGTTTTTGAGTTAAGGATTTTATGTTCAAACTCTATTTCCCAATCCTTATGAAAAGAACCTTGGGAATATAAGACCATTCTCTCTGGAATATATTTTATAAGAGGTTTATCGAAAGCTTTAAATGTTTGGAAAAAATTTAGATTTTCAAGCTTATTTATAATCTCTTCCCTAAGAGAAATTAAGTTTTTAATATTTTCTTCTATTTTTTCAAGTTGAAATTCTAGAATCTCTGAGGCAGAGTTTAGAGAACGTTCATCTAAAAATTCTTTGATTTCAACAAGTCCAAGCCCAAGATTTCTAAGATTTCTAATATTATTTAGTTTCCAAATTTGATTTTTAGAATAATATCTATATCCATTTTCTCCAATAAAATCAGGTGAGATAAGACCTATTTTTTCATAGTGTCTAAGTATATCAGAACTAATATTATAGAGCTTGCTAATCTCTCCAATTCTATATAAATTTTCTTGTTTTTTCAAAATAATTCACCTCTTTTATTATTGTTTATATAAACATTAATATAAAATTGAATTATCCTCTAACTAATTTGTCAGCTACTAAAAGAGCTTTTTTATTTTCTAATACATCATGAACTCTTACTATTTCAACACCTTTTTCAATTCCTAATATACTAGTTGCTATAGTTCCTTCACATCTTTCTTTTGGAGGAACATTATTAAGTAAAGCTCCAATAAATCTTTTTCTTGAAGTTCCAAGTAAGATTGGAGCCATATCTTTTAATTCGTCCATTCTTCTTAAAACTTCGATATTTTGATCAAAATCTTTTCCAAAACCAATTCCTGGGTCAATGAAAACTTTTTCACGAGGGATATTATTTTTGTCTATAAGCTCAAAACTTCTTTCAAAAAACTCTCTCATAGAAATTATAATATCCTTATCATACTCAGTAGAATTTTGGTTATGCATCACAATAACTATCGGATCATATTTAGCTATAACACGAGCCATCTCTCCATTATCATATTGAAGACCCCAAACATCATTTAAAATATGAGCTCCAGCCTCTAAAGCTTTTTCGGCTACTTCCCATCTATATGTATCAACAGAAATAAGAACATCTAGCTCTTTTGAAAGTTTTTCTATAATAGGAACAACTCTACGAATTTCTTCTTCAACAGGGACATCTTCATGACCTGGACGAGTTGACATTCCACCTATATCAATTATGTCAGCTCCATCTCTTACCATCTCTTTTGCATGTTCAATAGCTTTTGTAACATTAAAAAAATCTCCTCCGTCAGAAAAAGAATCTGGAGTAACATTTAAAATTCCCATAACTAAAGTTCTTTTTCCAATCTCTATTTTTTTGTCTTTTACTTTTATAATTCTTGCCATAGTTTCTCCTTTCAGTATACAAAATAATTATTATTGAGTATAGACATATAAAAAATTTAATATTTTTTTTATTTTAAAATTGCAATTTTATTTCTAAAAATATATTTTTCATTGGTGTAAAATAAAAAATATTATTGAAGATACACATATTTTTAGTATAATAATTATTAAGAATTAGAACTTTTTTCTAAAATATTTTTAATCTCCATTATAGATATTCTTTTAATAGGGTGAATTATATATGGAGCTATCTCAAAAAGAGGTTCTAATACAAAAAGTCTATCACACATATATGGGTGTGGAACAGTAAGATTTTCTTCATTGATAATTTCATCATCAAAAAGAATAATATCTAAATCTATAATTCTTGGTCCCCATTTTATAACTCTTTTTCTACCCATAATAGTTTCTATTTCTAAAAGTTTTTGAATAAGTTCTTGTGGAGTGAAAAGAGTTTTTATTTCAATGCAACCATTTAAAAACATATCTTGGTTAGTATATCCATAAGGTTCAGTTTCTAATATTGTGCTTTGTTTTGTAACAAAAGTATCAGGTAAATTTTTTATATTTTCAATAGCTTTAAGAAGATTTTCTTTTTTATCTCCCATATTAGAACCAAGAGATATATAAGCTTTATGCCACTTTCTAGTAATTTCCACAGCAACAAAATCAAAATGTTTTTTGATAGGTGCCCAAGGTTTTTTTATACAAACTTTCACTTCTGATATAAGAGGATATTTTCTTAAAATCATAGTGGCAATTTCTTCAGCACAAGTTTCTATCAAATCAAAAGAGTTTCCAAGAAAAATCTTTTCTATATCATCAGCTACAAAACCATAGTGAGTAGATTTTGTAAGATCGCCAGTTTTTCCAGCCTCTCTTGTAGAAGTAGTCATCTCAACAGAAACTAAAAATTTTTGTCCCAAATTTTTTTCCTCTTGAAAAACTCCGTGAGTTCCAATAAATTCCAAATTTTCTATAATTATTTTATCCATAAAAATCTCCTAAAAAATTTTTTCTTTCAGGAAAATATTATAACATTTTTCTTTTGATAAAAAAAGTCTAATAAAAATTTTATTATTGTATATAGACATTTATAATTTTTATATTATAAAGGGATTAAAAAAGGACTGAAGATATAATCAACAGTCCATAAAAATTTTTCATTAATCATTTAGTTTAAGAAGAGACATAACTTCATTTCTTTTTTCAGAATTTTTTTCAAAAATTCCTTTAGAACAACTAGTTATTATTTTTGTTCCAGGCTTTCTAACTCCTCTCATAGTCATGCAAAGATGTTCAGCCTCAATTACTATAAAAACTCCCAAAGGATTTAGCCCTTCAACAATAGTATTTGCAATATCCTCTGTAAGTCTTTCTTGAAGTTGTGGTCTTTTTGAAAAAGTTTCAATAACTTTTATAATATCCCCAAATCCTATAATTTTTTTATTTGGAATATAAGCTAGAGATATTTTTCCAAAAAATGGAAGAAAGTGATGTTCACACATAGAATAGAAATTTATATTTTTTTCAATAACTATGTTATTGTTATTACATTCAAAGGTATTTTTAAAAAAATCTAAAGGATTTATATTGATACCAGAGAAGAAATCCAAATAAAAATCTTCAATTCTTTTTGGAGTGTTGGCAAAAACTTCATCATTTATATATTTTTTATCTCTGTCTATTTCTAATAAAATATCATTAAAAGATTCTTTTATACTCATTTTTTTCTCCTAGATTTTATATTTTGTAATATTATACAATAAAAAATATAAAAATAAAAATATATTTTTTGGTAAAAAAAAACTCTCTATGAAAGAGAGTTAAAATCTTTATAAATGGCTGGGATGGCTGGATTCGAACCAACGCATAACGGAGTCAAAGTCCGTTGCCTTACCGCTTGGCGACATCCCAACAACATTAATAATTTTATCATATTTATTTTTATTTGTCAATTTATTTTTTTAAAAAATAAAAAAACTTTTAGAAATCAATAGTTTTTATAAAAAAACCTTGGTACCTAAAGTATCAAGGTTATAAAAAATATTTTATTTTTTATTATTCAACAGGTGCAGCTTCTACTTGAGCTTCTCCTTCAGCCTTTAAAACTTCATTGTATTTTTCTATAACAACGTCAGTTATCTCTTTTCTTAATTCTAGTGTGATTGGGTGAGCTATATCTTTGTATTCCCCATCAGGCATTTTTCTTGAAGGCATTGCAACGAACATACCCTTTTGTCCGTCTATTATTTTTAATCCATGAATAACAAAACATCCTTCAAGAGTAATATCTGCATAAGCTTTTAATTTTGTTTCGTCCTCACTTTTTACTGTTCTAAGTCTTACGTCTGTAATTTTCATCTCCATAGCACCATCCTTTTGTAATATTGTGTAGTTAGTTTATAAGAAATTGCATTTTATTATTCTGCAATCATCAAACTTTTGATTCAATATTTTCAAGTAGTCCCCAGTTGTATTTTTACTCGAAAGAATGTAGTAACAGCTTCCACTTCCTGACATGAAGAAATCAAGTCCTGTGTCTTTTATTCTATTTCTAAAATTTTGAATATTTTCATCATCAATTAAAAGACCTTGTTCCAACATATTTTCAATATTTTCACAAACTTTTTTTAAATTATTTTCTTTTAATCCTGATAAAACTTCATCAATGTTAGCAAATTTTTTTTCATCCAGTTTACTGTATAATTCATAGGCTTTTTTTGTAGAAACTCCAAATTTAGGTTTAATAAGAATAACATCACATTCAAGATTATTTTGAATCTTTTCTAATTTTTCTCCTATTCCCTTAACCCTACAAGGTGTATTCTTTAAAAAGAAAGGGATATCAGCACCAACAGATTTTCCAATAAGAGATAAATCCTCATCACTTAGAACAAAATTATGAAACTTATTTAATTCTTTTAGAAAAAAACCTCCATTAGAACTTCCTCCACCAAGTCCAGATTCGTGAGGAATATTTTTTTCAAGATATACATCTACATCTTCAGGCTCTATTTGAGTTTTTTCATAAAATGCTTTATACACTTTGTATAAAATATTTTTTTCATCACAAGGAATATCTTTAATATTTGAAGATATATTTAGCTTTCCTTTTTGGTTATTAAATTTTATTTCTAATTTATCGGCTAGAGAGATAGGAACCATAATCATATCAAGTAGATGATAACCATTTGGAAGTTTTTCAGTAATATTCAACCCAATATTTATCTTTGCATTACTTGTTATAATCATTAACCCAAAATCTCCTCTTCTTTAGATAAATCAATATTAATACCAGAACTTTCTAAGACTTTTACTAAATCATTACTTTTATCTTTTGAAACATTTCCAGAAGGAACTTCCAATATTTCAAATTTAAAATATCTATCATAATATTCTATCTCTAAAATATTTCCCACTTTTACTTCTGTACTAGATTTAGCTATTTTCCCATTTAATTTAGCTTTTCCCCCGTCTACTACAATTTTTGCAATTGGACGTCTTTTTATAATTCTACTTACTTTTAAAAATTTGTCTAATCTCATTATCTACACTCCTATACTTTAGTTATACCTTATTTTTCAAATAAGTCAATAGTTTTTTTATTTTTTCTCAATTTTTTTTGCTTCGTTCCAAAACATATCCATTTCTTCTAGTGAAGAACTTTCTAAATTACAATGATTTTCTACATATCTAAATCTTTTTTCAAATTTTTCATTTGTTTTTCTAAGAGCTTCTGAAGAACTAATTCCAAGATGTCTAGCATAATTAGTTATGGCAAATAAAAGATCTCCAATCTCCTCTTCTATATGATTTTTATCATTTTCATTTATAGCTTCTTTTACTTCTTCAATCTCTTCTTCCACTTTTTTGAAAACATCTTGAGGATTATCCCAATCAAAACCATAAGTTGCCACTTTTTTTTGAATTTTTTCAGCTTTTAAAAGACTAGGGAAAGATTTTGGAATACCATCAAGGATTGATTTTCTGTTTTGGTGTTCTTTTTCTTGAAGTTTTATCTCCTCCCATTTTTTTTGAACATCAGTTACACTTTCTATCTTTTCATCAGAAAAAATATGTGGGTGGCGTCTTATAAGTTTTTCATTTATTTTTTGAGAAATATCTTCAATAGTGAACTCTCCTTTTTCTTCAGCTATTTTTCCTTGAAAAATTATGTGTAAAAGTATATCTCCTAATTCTCCACAAAGTTCTTCTCCACCCTCTTCCCAAACATCTAAAGCCTCATAAACTTCCTCTAAAAAAGGAGTTTTAAGACTTTCTCTAGTTTGTTTTCTATCCCAAGGACAACCATTTTCTCCACGTAATATATTTAAAGTTTCAACTAATTTATAAAATTCCTTCAATTTTTTCCTCCTTGTATTCTTCAAAGAAATTTTCTATATTTTTTTCATAAAGAATAGAATTTTTAGTTTTTAGCTTACATTTTCCATTTGTCAGCATATTTAATATTTTTTCAAAATTTACTTTTTCAGGTACAAAACTTATTTCATAATTATTTTTTGAAATCTCTTTTATCTCTTTAATTCCAATAGAAGAGGATTTGATTTTTATTTTAAGATTTTTAAATAATGTAACTACTTCTTTTGGTGGATTTCCAAATCTATCAGCAACTTCCTTGAAAAGTTCTTCAATATCATTTTCATTTGTTATATCCATAGCTCTTTTATAGATATTTATTTTTTCAAACTCCTCTATATATTCTTTTGGAATATATCCATTTTCCAAAAATTCAATAGTAACTTCAGATTTTTGAGAATACTCTCCTTTTTGTCTTTCAATCTCCTCTTGTAAAAGTTTTAAATAAAGATTATAACCAAAAGTTTCTAAAGCTCCGTGTTGTTTATCTCCTAAAATTTCTCCAGCTCCACGAATATTCATATCCTCAAGAGAAAGATTAAATCCTCCTCCAAGACCTTTTAAATTTTCAATACTCTCTTTTCTAAGAGTAGTTTTTTTATTATATTTTCTATCTACTTCATTTACAAGATAACAATAAGCTTTTCTTTTTCCTCGTCCAACTCTTCCACGAAGTTGATATATTTGAGAAAGACCTAGCTTTTCAATTCCCTCAATAATAATAGTATTGGCATTTTCTATATCAATTCCATTTTCTACAATGGTTGTAGTAAGAAGTACATCAACATCTCCATTTTCAAATTCGTGAATTACCTCTTTTATATTTTGAGCTGACATTCTTCCGTGAATATATTTTACTTTTATATATGGTGGAAGGATAGATTTTAAATATTTTTCTTTATACTCCATTCCGTATATTGAATTATAGATATAAAAAACTTGACCTTCTCTTCCTACTTCTCTCATTATTGCATTTTTAATATCTTGGTCGTTATTATCAACAAAAATATTTTCAATAGGAAGTCTATTTGTTGGAGGAGTTTTTATAACTGATATATCTCTTATTCCAAGAAGTGCAAGATTTAAAGTCCTTGGAATTGGAGTGGCAGTTAAAGTTAAAAGATCTACATTTTCTTTTAAAGTTTTTAATTTTTCTTTAGCTTTTACTCCGAATTTTTGTTCTTCGTCAACTATTACAAGTCCAAGATTTCCAAAATGTACATCATTTGATAAAAGTCTGTGAGTTCCAATTACAATATCAACTCCACCTGTTGTTATTTTGTTTAAAATCTCTTTTTGCTCTTTAGGAGTTTTTATCCTACTAAGAAGAGCGATATTTATTGGATAATTTTGAAATCTCTCTTTAAATCTTTCAAAATGTTGGTCAGCTAAAACTGTTGTGGGAGTTAAAATTAAAACTTGTTTATTGTCTGTTACAGCTTTAAAAGTGGCTCTCATTGCAACTTCTGTTTTTCCATATCCAACATCTCCACAGATTATTCTGTCCATAACTTTTGGAGATTCCATATCGAGTTTTACCATTTTTATAGCTTCTATTTGGTCTTTAGTTTCAGTATAAGGGAATCCCTCTTCAAATTCCTCTTGCCAAACTGTATCTTTTGAAAAAGCATAACCAAAATTTCCTTGACGTCTAGCTTGGATTTTTATAAGCTCTTTTGCAAAAGCTTTCATCTCCTCTTCTAATTTTTCTCTTTTTTTCTTAAATCCTCTTCTACCAAGATTATAAATCTCAGGAGTAGTTCCCATATCATAGAGATATTTTTCAATTCTATTAAGGTTTTCTGTTGGAACAAAAAGTTTATCTTCTCCAGCATATTGGATTTTTAAATAATCTTTTCCGTTTATAGTTTCAATTCCTAAATAAATTCCCACTCCAAAATTTTCGTGGATAATGTAATCTCCCTCTCTTATTTGAGAAATATCACTGTATCTTACACCTTTTCTACTAGAATTTTCTTTCTTTACTCTTATTCCCTTTATCTCTCTGTCAGTCAATACTAACAAATCTTCATATCTAAATCCCTCATAATGAGGATATTTTTCTATTTTAATATTTTTGTAACCTTCAAAAATCTCATCATATCTTTTTTTCTCCTCAGATAAAATAAGGATTTTTTGTTTTTGGCTCTCTTTTTTTATAACCTCCAAATTTTCATATTTTTTTATTTTGTCAAAATCAAATCTTTTACTTTCTATCTTTGTGAAATCATCAGTTCTTTTAAAAAGTCCTCTGTATAAATCTTCATTTTCTCTATTTTTTAAAATATTTTCTTCAAGTTTATATTTTAAAATCTCTATATTTTCAAGATATTTTTCATTTATTTTTGATGAAAATTTATCTAACAAACCAAAAAAACTAAATTTTTTATTATTTGCTTTAGTTATATAGACAGAAATATTTTCTTTTTCTGAGATACTTTTTTGAGAGTAATTGTCAAATTCAGAAATTCTATCAACCTCATCTCCAAATAACTCAATTCTTATGGGATTTTCTACATTAAGAGGAAAAATATCCAAAATATCCCCTCTTTTAGAAAATTCCATCTTATTTTCAATAATATAATTTTTTGAATACCCACTATTTATTAATTTTTCTTCAATAGGTTTTAGATTTATCTCTTTTCCAACTTCAAAAGATAAAACTTCCCCACTATCTGTATATTTTTCAAGTATTCCTTGTAGTGATATAAGAATAATAAAATCTTTATGATTTTTTAAAATTTCCAAAAGATTATAATTCTTATTTAGAGTATCAAACTCATCATAAAAATCATCTATCATAAGAATATTGCCTTTATAAAAATCTTTTAAAGTATAATAGTAATCCTCTATATTTTTATTAGATGAGGCTAGAAAAATAATTCCACCTTTTTTGGAAGATAAAAAAAATGGAACAGATCCTCTATATAAATCATTAAGTTTTAAATTTTTGAAATCCATATCCCATTACCTCCCATATTTTATAGTGATATTATATCACAAAAAATCTTAACAAAATAAAAAGAACCGATTTTTATCGATTCTTTTTAAATAAAATTTTATTTTTATTAGAATGCTTTTACAACAGAACCGTTGTATTTTTCTTCTATGAAATCAGCAACTTTTTCAGATTGAAGAACTTTTATTAAAGTTTTTATCTCAGCTTTTTCTAAATCTTTTTCTCTTACAGCAACTATATTAGCATAAGGAGATTCTTTTCCTTCTAATACTAAAGCGTCTTTTGTAGGATTTAGGTTAGCTTCCATAGCGTAGTTACCATTTATTACAGCGAAGTCAACATCTTTTAAAACACGTGGAAGTTGAGCAGCTTCTAAAGATTTGAATTTTAATTTTTTAGGATTTTCAGCTATATCAAATTCAGTAGAGTAAAGATTTGTTGGATCAGCTAATTTTATAATTCCATTGTTGTGAAGAAGTATTAAAGCTCTTCCACCATTTGATGGATCGTTAGGTATAGCTACTGTAGCTCCTTTTTTTAATTCATCAAGTGATTTATGTTTTTCAGAGAAAAGTCCAAGTGGCTCTACGTGGATAGCTCCAGCAGATACAAGGTTTAATTTTCTTTCTTCAGCAAATTTTTGTAAATAAGGATAGTGTTGGAAAAAGTTAGCATCTAACTCTCCATCGTTTAATGCAAGGTTAGGAGTAACGTAGTCAGTAAACTCAACTATTTTAAGATCTATTCCCTCTTTAGAAAGCTCAGGTTTTATAGCTTCTAATATTTCAGCATGAGGTACAGGAGTAGCTCCTACTTTTAAAGTAGCTCCAAAAGAGTTAGCCCCTACTACAAATGAAAGTAAACCAGTTAAAGCAAATAATTTGAAATTTTTTGTCATTATGCACCATCTCCTTAAAAATTTATAAATGTTAAATATTTATTATCTGTTTTTTTTGACTCTATATACTAAATAGTTTCCAAAAGATTGAATAAGTTGAACAAGAACTATTATAACTATAACTGAATAAATCATAATATCTGTTTTAAATCTTTGGTAACCAAATCTTATTGCTAAATCTCCTAAACCTCCAGCACCGATTGTTCCAGCCATAGCTGAATATCCAATAAGACTTATTACTGTAACAGTTAAACCGTGAATAAGATGTGGAAGAGTTTCAGGAATCATAACTTTAAAAATTATTGTGAAGTTACTAGCTCCCATACTTGAACTTGCCTCAATAAGTCCTTTGTCAATTTCATTTAAAGCTCCTTCAACCATTCTTGCTACAAATGGAGCTGCTGATATTGAAAGTGGAACTATTGCGGCGTTAACTCCGATTGTTGTTCCAACTATTATTCTTGAAAGTGGGAATACACAAATCATAAGAATAATAAATGGGAAAGATCTTAAAGTATTTATACAAACTTCTAAAATTTTATTTAAAGTAGGTCTTTCCAAAATATTTCCCTCTTTTGTAACTACTAAAAGTATTCCAATTGGAAATCCGATTACCATAGAAAATATCGTAGAGAAAAATACCATATATAAAGTTTCTAAAGTAGAAGTCCAAATCATATTAAATACCATCGTAAACCACCTCCGCAAATATTCCTTCTTCTAAGAACCAGTCTATTGCTTGTTTTTGTTCATTTATATCTCCAGAAAGTTCAATGTATAGATGTCCTACTTGCATTGTTGAAAGGTTTTCTATAGAACCACCAATAATACTGAAGTTGATATCAAATTTTTTGATAGCACGAGAAAGAATTGGTTCTTCAGCAATTTCTCCTAGGAATTTAAGTTTTATTATCATTTTTCCTTGAGTTTTTACAAGATTTACAGTAGTTTCATTGTCATTTGGTAAGTGAGAGATTAATTCTTTTGTAATGCTTGCTTGTGGAGCTGAGAAAATATGGTGAACTCCTCCAGTTTCAACAATTTCTCCTTGAGCCATAACAGCAACTTTATTACAAATATCTCTTATAACTTCCATTTGGTGAGTGATCATAACCACTGTAAGTCCAAGTTTTTTTTGAATATTTTTTATAAGTTCTAGGATTGCTTTCGTAGTTTTTGGGTCAAGGGCTGAAGTTGCCTCATCTGAAAGTAAAATTTCAGGGTTATTTGCTAGAGCTCTTGCAATTGCCACCCTTTGTTTTTGTCCTCCACTAAGTTGACTAGGATAAGAATTTTTTTTCTCAGAAAGTTCAACTAGCTCCAAAAGTTCGTCAACTCTTTTATCAATATCAGATTTTTTCCAATTAGCTATTTCAAGAGCGAAAGCCACGTTTTCTCCTACTGTTCTTGAAGAAAGAAGATTAAAATGTTGGAAGATCATTCCTATTTTTTTCCTTTTTTCTAAAAGTTCCTTTTTGTTAAGAGAAACAATGTTTACACCATCTATAATTATTTCTCCGCTAGTTGGTTCTTCAAGTCTGTTAAGTAGTCTTATAAGTGAAGATTTACCAGCACCACTAAGACCAATTATTCCAAAAATATCACCTTTCTTTATATGAAGATTGATATTTTTTACAGCATGAAGACCATTTGGATATATTTTGTTGGCATTCTTAATATAAATCATAAGTATCCCCCTTTATGTAAAAAAATTTTAATTCAGTTTAGAAAATAAAAAAAATCTCTAAATTATCTGTCATCAAGATAACTTAGAGATATAGTGACTTTTTTGGTCGTCGCCATCTGTCTGGAATTAGCACCACACTAAAAAAGTAGGTTGCTGAAACATCAAAGGGCCAGTCCCTCAGTTTCTCTTGATGGATATTTTTTTATTTGAGTTATGATATAATAAAAAAATTTATTTGTCAATAAAATTTTAAAAAAAATAAAAAAAACTTGAAAAATAAGAGATTATATATGATAATTTGGGAGAAAAAAGAAAAATTTTTAGGAGGCTTTTATGAAAAGAGAAGGTTATATAAGCTGGGACGAATATTTTATGGGGATAGCGATACTTTCTGGAAAAAGAAGTAAAGACCCTGGAACTCAAGTTGGAGCTTGTATTGTAAATGAAGATAAAAAAATAGTTGGAGTTGGATATAATGGTTTTCCCCAAGGTTGTAATGACGATGATTTTCCTTGGGAGAGAGAGGGAGAATTTTTAGAAACTAAATATCCTTATGTATGCCACGCTGAATTAAACGCTATTTTAAACAGTATCAAAAACTTAAAAGGTTGTACTCTATATGTGGCACTTTTTCCTTGTAATGAGTGTGCAAAAGCTATAATTCAAAGTGGAATAAGAGAGATAGTATTTCTTTCTGAAAAATATAGTGGTACTCTAACAGATATTGCCTCTAAAAAACTTTTAGATTCAGCAGGGGTAAAATATAGAAAATTAAAACCTACAAATAATGTTATCACTCTTGATTTTAGCGAATAATTTTGATAAAAATTACAATATATGATATAGTAAAAAGGGTAATAAAATATTAATTGGAGGAAAAATGAAAAAATTTGTAATAGAGTGCTCGAATTGTAAAAAAAAGATGAAAATACAAAATAAACCAGCTAAATATAAATGTCCATCTTGTGGAACAATTCATAAAATCGGAAGGATAAAATTAATTGGAATATCTATAAAAAGTTTTTTTACAGGGATTATAGACACTATAAGAGATATTAAAAATAATATGGTTTATAGATACAATTCAGCTAAAGCCACTTATAAATATATGAGTCAACTAAAGAAAAATATGAAAAATGATCCAAATTGGTCAAACTATAGAAATCAACAAAGAGAAGAAAAACAAATGAGAGATGCGAATAAAAAATCTTTTAAGGATTTCTTTAAAAAAAAAGTAAGCTAGGAAATATTCCTTGACTTTTGAGGTATAAATGTTATAATCTTTACTAGAGTATTATTAAATTTTTAGAATTTTAAAGAGGTAAATTATGTTTTTAGAAACTTATAACAACCCCAGAGTTCCTAAGATGGGTTTGTATATATGAGTAATATCATAGATACAAATCCCTTTTCTGATGGTTTGTATCTGGATAGTTTCTAAAGAAAAATTTATTTTTGAGTAATAGAACCATTTAGATACATAGTTATTTAAATGGTTTTTTATTTTGAAAAAGGAGTGAGAAAAATATGATAAAAGTCCCGAGAAGTAATAAAATAATTAATTTTGGCCTGAGTAAATAAAAAAAGATAGGAGGATATAAAAAATGGCGATGAAGGAAACTTTGATAACTTTTGTGATATATTTAATATTTTTAATGGGTGTAGGAGTATATTTTTATAAAAAAACAGAAACAGCTGAAGATTATGTTTTAGGTGGAAGAGGAATGGGCTCTTGGGTAACAGCTCTTTCAGCTCAAGCAAGTGATATGAGTGGTTGGCTTTTAATGGGACTTCCAGGGGCAGTTTATATGACTGGAATGAGCCAAACTTGGACTGCTATTGGATTAACTTTAGGAACATATCTTAACTGGAAAATTTTAGCACCAAAATTAAGAGTTCAGACAGAAGAAACTGATACGATGACTTTACCTAATTTTTTAAGCAAAAAATTAAAAGATGATACAGGTACTATTAGAATTTTTTCTGCTATAGTAATTTTATTTTTCTTTACAGTATATTCATCATCAGGACTTGTAGCAGCAGGAAAATTATTTGCAAGTATTTTAGGAATAGATTATAAAATTGCAGTAATAATTGGTGTTGGAACAATAGTATTTTATACATTTATGGGTGGATATTTAGCTTGTTGTTGGACAGACTTTTTCCAAGGAACATTGATGTTTTTAGCTATATTGGTAGTTCCAGTTATGGCTTACTTTACTGGTGGAGGAATGGAAAGTATCGCTTATCAAGCTCAAATTAGAGATATATCTTTAAGTATTTTACACGGAAGTAAAATAGGAACAATGGGAATTATCTCAGCTCTTGCTTGGGGGCTTGGATATTTTGGACAACCTCATATATTGGTAAGATTTATGAGTGTAAAAAATTTAGAAGAGCTTAATAAAGCTAGACAGATTGCGATGGCTTGGGTACTTATATCTTTAGCAGGAGCAGTGGCTATTGGAATTACAGGAATAGGACTTTTTACAGATATATCTCAAATCGGAGGAGATTCAGAAAAAATATTTATCTATATGATTAGCAAATTATTTAATCCTTGGGTAGGAGGAATTTTATTAGCAGCTATTCTTTCAGCGATTATGTCTACAATAGATTCTCAACTTTTAGTTTCAGCATCTACTCTATCAGAGGATTTTTATAGATATATTAAAAAAGATGCCACAGAAAAACAAGTTATGTGGACAGGAAGAATTGGAATTATAGCTATATCTTTAGTGGCAACAATAATAGCTATGGATACTAACTCTCATATTCTTTCGATGGTTTCTTATGCTTGGGCAGGATTTGGTGGAGCTTTTGGACCAGCAATTTTAATGACTTTATATTGTAAAAACCTTAATTGGAGAAGTGTTTTTGCAGGAATGTTAGTAGGTGTAGCAGTTATAATTTTATGGAAAATTTCAGGATTAAGCAACTATTTATATGAAATATTACCAGCTTTTGTTATGAATGGTTTAGTAGTTTATGCTTATGAAAAGGTTTTAGTTTATAAAAGACAAAAAAGAGCTATAAAAATTTAATTTAAAAATTTTTTTAAGAGGTTATTTCAAGAAATAGCCTCTTATTTTTTTATAAAATTTTCTTAAAATTAAAAATTATAAAAATATTTTTAAAGTTTTATTTATTGAAAAATAAAGAAAAGTTTTAAAATTTAATAAAATTAAAAAAATATCGTTGACAAAATTTGAGTTGTAGGGTATAATAAATCTTGTCCGTGAGATA
>NZ_JADYTX010000035.1 GCF_021531475.1 Fusobacterium perfoetens
TAATAACAGTATATTACATAAAAATTAAAATAGCTTAATAATTAAAAAATTATTATATAAATATTATACGAGGAGAAATACAATGGATACAATAGCAGTAAAATTAATGCTTGGAATACAGGATATAACAAAAATAGATAATATTAAAAAATATTTTAATAATATAAAAAGCTATTATGGATTTACTTATTGTGATGTAAAAGAAGTAGTAGAGGGAGGAAATTTCCTTATTAAAATTTCTTATCCAAGATTTTTTAAAGGAATTAATGCTTATTTAATAACTAAAGAATCAGAGTGTCTTGAAGTTAATGAACATTTCTGTAATAGGGTAAGCAGTAAGTTTGGAGATGATGTTGAAATTATATTAACAAGAGTAGATATTCCTTTTACTTACAATATGAATAACTATAGTTTAAGAGCTTATGACAATATTTTTAAAATATTCGCCTTAATCTATTCTAAAAAATACCCAAATTCTTCTACTAAAGGTATAATAGAATTAAAAACTGGAGAAAAAGAGAGTTTAACTTTTGCTGATACAAAATGTACTAGTGCTTACAACCATAGATTAATGATTTATAATCAATATGAAAATATTTTTAGAAAAACATCAAATAAAGAATTTGATGAAATTTTAATAAATTATCCTGATTTGCCACATAGAATGAGATGTGAAGTTTCAAAATATATTGACCGAAATAGTTTTTCAGTAGAGAAATTTAAAAATCTTAACATCTTAAGAAGTTATTATTATCAATATAAAAAATACATCTTTAAAAATTTTTTAGATTTTGTAGAGATTGACAAAATTTATGAAGAAGCAACTGAAAAATTAGCCAAAAAATTGGAAGAAGAAAGAGAGAAAGCGGGTCTTACATTCAATTATAAATTATTTATTATAGAAAATAAAGAAGACATCTATGATTATAAAATATTAAAAATGGCATTAAAAAAAGTTATAGAAAATACTAAAACACGAGAGGGAGCTATAACAAGAACTAGAAAAATAATAGAAATCTGTGAATCTGCTTGGGGAATAATTTTAAAAGATACTTATGAATGTATGCTTGAGATGAAAGAAGAATTTGAAAAAATGGAAATAGAAAAGGTAGAAGAATAAAAATTTCTCCGCCCACAATAATAATCTTTTATCGGAATGCTGTAATTGCTTTAGCTTATGGAAGCATTCCGATTTTATCATATTTTTACAAAAAAGTCAAGACTTTCAAGAATTATTTATAGAATGATTAAAGAATTTATTTATTAAAATGAAAAAATTAATTAAAAACTCATCAGAATAAATGTTATTTATTCGTTAAGATTTACATTTTTATCCACAAATGATATAATGTAAATAAAAAAAGGAAGTAATTTTTATGTATAGAAAAATTTTTGAATATTTAAAGAATTGGAAAAATTCTCTATATAGGAAACCCCTTATTTTACAAGGTGCAAGACAAGTGGGTAAAACTCATTCTGTTCTTACATTTGGAAAAAATGAGTATGAAAATGTAGCATACTTTAACTTTGAAACGGATATAAGGCTGAAAGAAACCTTTGAAGAAAATATAAATCCCGATTATTTAATTCCAATTCTTTCAAGGCTTTCTAATCAAACTATCATAAAAGAAAAAACTCTTATTTTTTTTGATGAGATACAGCTTTGTGAAAGAGCTTTGACTTCACTTAAATATTTCTGTGAACAAGCTCCAGAATATCATATAATAGTTGCAGGAAGTTTATTGGGAATTGCAGTAAATAGACAGCAAATTTCTTTTCCTGTTGGTAAAGTTGATATAAAAACTTTATATTCTATGGATATGGAAGAATTTTTAATGGCAATGGGAGAAGATGAACTTATAGCAGCTATAAAAAAATCTTTTGAAGAAAATACACCTATGCCATCAGTTTTACATGATATTGCAATGGAATATTACAGAAAATATTTAGTCGTTGGCGGAATGCCTGAACGTGTAAGTAAGTTCAGAGAAACAGGAAACTACACTTTAATCAGACATACACAAGAAATGATTTTATTAAGTTATCTTAATGATATGAGCAAATATAATGTAACAAATGAAATTAAAAAGACAAGACTCGTTTATGATAATATTACAGTTCAGCTTTCTAAAGAAAATACAAGATTTCAATATAAATTAGTTAAAAGTGGAGGGAGAGCTTCTGAATTTGAAAATGCAATAGAGTGGCTTACTTTGTCAGGAATAACTTCTAAAATATATGGTCTTGAAGATATACAGAAACCTTTGGAAAACTATAAGAATATAGATTCATTCAAAATTTATATATCAGATATAGGGCTTTTATGTGCTAAGAAAGAGATAGTTCCTGAAGATATTTTGTATCTATCAAATGATTTCAAAGGTGGTATGACAGAGAATTATGTTAATGTGCATCTAAATATTAACGAATACACTCAATATTATTGGAAAGCTCCAAAAGGAACATCAGAGGTTGACTTTATAATAATGAGAGAGGGAAAAATAATTCCTGTGGAAGTTAAATCAGCAGATAACACAAGAGCAAAGATCCTTGAAACTTATATGAAAAAATATAAACCAGAGTATGCTGTGAAAGTTTCAAGCAAGAACTTTAGTTTTGAAAATAATATAAAAAGCATTCCTTTATATGCTGTATTTTGTATATAATAAATAAACCTTAGTTATTACAATATTAAAAGAAATTTTGAAACCTAAATTAATTATAAAAAAGAAAATGGAAAATATCATAAAATTTAAAAATTTTTGTGATATACTATATATAGAAACTAAAAGAAAAGAGGTGTAGGCATGAAAAAAATTCCTATTGGGATAGAGGATTTCAAAGAATTAATATCAGATAATTATTTTTACATAGATAAAACTAAATTTATAGAAGAAATTTTTAATGATGGAGCAAAAGTAAAACTATTCACTCGTCCAAGAAGATTCGGAAAAACTCTTAATATGTCTATGCTGAAAACTTTTTTTGATATAAAAGAGGCTGAAGAAAATAGACAATTATTTGATAGTTTATATATAAAAAATTCTCCTGTATTTAAAGAGCAGGGAAAATACCCAGTAGTTTTTGTTTCTATGAAAGAAATAAAAGGAACTACTTGGGAAGAAATGCAAAAAAGTATAAGAGAGAATTTATCTAACTTATATGAAAAATATAGCTATTTAAAAAATTCTTTGAATGAAAGAAATAAAAGAAAATTTGAAAAAATTTGGTTTGAAGAAATTAATGGAAGTTACAGTGGTGCATTAAGTTTTTTAAGTGAGATATTAGAAGAACAGTATAACGAAAAAGTTATAGTTCTTATTGATGAGTATGATGTTCCTCTTACTATGGCTTATGAATATGGTTTTTATGACATAGCTGTTATTTTCTTTAAGAGCTTATATGGCTCTGTTTTAAAAACTAATTCAAGTCTAAAAATGGGAGTACTTACAGGAGCAATAAGAGTAGCTCAGGCAGGAATATTCTCTGATCTTAATAATATTGAAACCCATACAATACTTGATGAAGCATATGATGAATATTTTGGGCTTTTGGAAAATGAAGTAGAAAATGCTTTATTAGAATATAAGTCTGAAGACAGATTAGAAGATGTTAAATTATGGTATGACGGATATAAATTTGGAAATATAGAAGTATATAATCCATGGAGCATTTTAAAATATATAAAATATAAAAAATTGGAAGCCTATTGGATAAATACCTCAGGAAATGTTTTAATAAAAGAATTATTACTTATTTCAGACGGAATAGTTTTTGAAGATTTGGATAATTTAGTAAACGGACATGAAAAAACTATATATGTTAATGAGAATGTAGCTTTAGGAAATAATTTAGACCCAAACAGACTTTGGGAGCTTATGCTTTTCTCTGGATATTTAACTGTAAAAGAAAAAATAAACAGTGAGGCATATTTAGTAAAAATTCCTAATAAAGAGATACAATCATTTTTCAAAAGTCTTTTTGCAGAAATAGTATTTAAAGGAAAAAGTAATATAGCAAGTATGAAAGGTGCTTTGGAAAGTAAAGATATAAACACTATCGTAAACATTTTAGAAAAAGTTGTACTTAATGCAATAAGTTTCTATGATACAAATAAAAAATTTGAAAATCCATATCAAACATTACTTGCAGGATTTTTCTATGCCTTAGATGATTATTATAGAATGATTCCAAACCCAGAAACAGGATATGGTAGAGCTGATATAGTATTAATACCAAAAAATAAAAAATGGTCAGGATATGTGTTTGAATTAAAAAGAGCCAAAACTAAAAATCTTGAGAAAGAGGCAGAAAAAGCTCTTGAACAGATAGAAGAAAAGAAATATGAAACGATACTGATAAATGAAAAAATAAAAGAGATAATAAAAATTGGTTTAGTTTTTGACGGAAAAAAAGCTGTGGCTTATTACTAAAGTGGTAAAAAATAATCTAACAATTTAGTATTAAATATCTTATGGGGGAATAATATGAAAAATATAAGTATAAAGGTATTAGATGAGGATATTAGTTTAAAAGATTTTTGTATAAAATATAATGTAGAAATTGAAACCATCTCAAAAAAACTTAAAGATGAAATAGATTGTTACAGATATGGAAAAGTGATAGATAACGGAAAAGATTTATTTTATATTTCAGAAGGATATTATGATTGTACAATTATTAAAACAACAGGAGAAAAGTATATTTTAAACACTGAAATTGATGAGTTTCCTTCTGAAATAAGATATGAATATTTTTTTGATAATGATTTAGTTGTAAGTTATGATGCTAATGAAGATTGTAGTTTAGATTTTTTATTTGAATTTTCAACTGAAAGAAGTGTAGGCTTTTTTAAAACTAATTTTTAAAATATTGAAATTATATTTGGCCGTAAAATGGCCGTAAAAAATTTAAAAACCTATAAAATATAAAAAAATGACAAAAATAGAAAAAATAAAATGCCCATAAAATAAGGGTTTGAAGCTATAAAAAATCTATCTTTGTAGAGTGGGAATAATTGCTACATTTTATAACTTTTTATATTTTATAATTTTAAAATAATAGAATTTTAAAAATGCTCCTAAAATGGTGGCAAAAAAATAAATTATTTAGGTGTTAATATCCTTAAGGTATTAGCACCTTTTTTATTCTCTTTACAAAAATAAAAAAAATAATATATAATATATTAAAAATCTTATAAAATTTATTGGGGAGATGAAATTTCAATGCTTGATATTTTTCTTGCAGAATTTAATATTCAAACTTTTCTTTTTTTATCCATAACTTGTTTTATAGCAGCCTTTGTTGATGCTATTGCTGGTGGTGGAGGACTTATAAGTGTACCTGCCTTTGTAGCCTCTGGACTTCCTATTCATGTGGCTATGGGAACTAACAAGATGGCAGCAAGTTTTTCTGTTCTTGGAAGTGCTGTAAAATATTTTACATCTGGAAATATTAATTTTTCACTTCTAAAATATCCAATGATTACAGGAGCTATCGGATCTGTACTTGGGACTTGTGTAGTTTCAAATACACGTGAGGAAGTTCTTGAACCTCTTATTTTTATTATGTTACTCGCAGTTATTATTTACACTTTTATGAATAAAAATATGGGAATCAAAGATGAATTTCAAGGAATTACCTTAAAAAATAATATAATTGGAAGTTTTATGTCATTTATCGTTTGTTTTTACATTGGATTCTTTGGACCAGGTGGAGGTTCTTTCTTATTATTTGGACTTCTAAAAATTTATAAGATTGATTTTATAAAAGCCTCTGGAAATGCAAAAGTTTTAAATCTTATAGCTAATATTGCAAGCCTTATAGCATTTATCTATTTTGGAAATGTTTCTTATCTTTATTCTATACTTGTAGGATTTGTTATGTTTATAGGAGCACAATGTGGAGCAAAATACGCAATCAAAAAGGGATCTAAATTTATAAGACCATTTTTTATAGCTGTTTCTTTCATCACAATAGCAAAAATGGCAATAGAAAAATTTTTATAAATATTTTTAATTTTAATAGCAAAAAAGCTGTGCAAATAATCTCGCACAGCTTTATTTTTATATTATTCTTTTAATTATTTAGAAGAATAGTTAGGAGCTTCTTTAGTAATTTGGATATCGTGAGGGTGACTTTCTCTTAATCCTGCTCCAGTTATTTTAACAAATCTTCCTCTTTCTTGAAGTTCTCTTACTGTTGGAGTTCCACAATATCCCATTCCTGCTCTGATTCCTCCACATAATTGGAATATAACGTCTTTTAAGTCTCCTCTATAAGCGATTCTTCCTTCAATTCCTTCAGGAACTAATTTTTTAGCATCGTTTTGGAAGTATCTATCTTTAGATCCTCTCTTCATTGCTGCAAGAGATCCCATTCCAACGTAAACTTTATATCTTCTTCCTTCATATATTATTTCTTCTCCAGGCGCTTCTTTAGTTCCCGCTAAGATTCCTCCAAGCATTACACAGTCAGCACCAGATGCTAAAGCTTTAACGATATCTCCAGAAAGTTTAATTCCTCCGTCAGCTATAACTCCGATTCCTCTTTCTTTACATACTTGGTAAACGTCGTTTACTGCAGTAAGTTGAGGTACTCCAACTCCTGCAACAACTCTTGTTGTACAGATAGATCCAGGTCCGATTCCAACTTTTACTGCGTTAACTCCTGCATCTATTAAAGCAAGAGCTGCTTCAGCTGTAACTATATTTCCAGCTATTAATTCTAAGTTAGGGAAAGCTTCTCTGATTTCTCTTACTCTTCTTATAACTCCAGCTGAATGTCCGTGAGCTGAGTCCATAGTAATTACGTCAACACCTGCATTAACTAAAGCTGTAACTCTTTCTATTGTATCGTTTCCGATTCCAACAGCAGCTCCAACTCTTAATCTTCCGTGTTCATCTTTACAAGCATTTGGATATTCAACTATTTTGTCTATATCTTTTATTGTGATTAATCCTTTTAAGTATCCGTTGTCATCAACTATTGGAAGTTTTTCTATTCTGTTAGAAAGTAATATTTCTTTAGCTTGATCTAAAGTTGTTCCAACTGGTGCAGTTATTAAGTTTTCTTTTGTCATAACATCTGCAACTAATGTGTCGTAGTCTTTTCTATATTTTAAGTCTCTGTTTGTGATGATACCGATTAATTTTCCATCTTCTTCAACAACTGGTAATCCAGATATTTTATATTGTCCCATTAAATCATCAGCATCTCCTAAAGTATGATCTTTAGTTAATGTGATAGGGTTTTGAATCATTCCACTTTCATTTCTTTTTACTTTGTCTACTTCTTTAGCTTGTTCTTCGATAGTCATATTTTTGTGGATAAATCCAAGTCCACCTTGTCTAGCAAGAGCTATTGCTAAATCAGCTTCTGTAACAGTATCCATAGCAGCACTAATAATAGGAATGTTTAAAGTGATATTTTTTGTAAGTTGAGTTTTTAGATTAATATCTTGAGGTAATACATTAGATTCTGCAGGTATTAATAATACGTCATCAAATGTTATTGCTTCTTTTACTATTTTTCCATTCATTGTATCCATTGAATTCTTTCTCCTTTATATTAAAAATTTAATTAAACTTTTTTAACAAAGAGGCTGATTAATTTAAACAGCCTCTTTTTTTGTGTTTTTGTCATTATATCATATTTTTTATATTTTTACTACAATAAAATTAATTTTTTAATCAATTAAATCTTTGGCACCAATATCTTTTCTATAGAATAATTTATCACATTTTATTTTTTCAATATCAGCATAAGCTTTTTCTTTAGCTTCTTGAAGAGTATTTCCTTCTCCAACAACTATTAAAACTCTTCCACCATTTGTTAAAAGTTTTCCATCTTCTAATTTAGTTCCCATATGGAAGATTTGTGATTCTATTCCTTCTGGAATAACTATTTCTGCTCCAACAGTTGAACTAGCTGGATATCCTTCTGATGCCATTACAACACCACAAGTCGTTTTTTCAGACCATTTTACAGGAGTTTCTTTTTCATCCATTATATCAAGGATAAGTTGTACTAAATCACTTTCCATTCTAGGTAAAATTGATTCAGCTTCTGGATCTCCGAATCTTGCGTTAAACTCAATAGTTTTAACTCCATCTTTAGTATCCATAATTCCTGCAAAAATAAATCCTGTGAAAGGTAATCCCTCTTGAACTAATCCTTTTAATGTAGGTCTTATTATTTCATTAACACTTGCATCAATTATATCTTTTGTTACTCTTTTTACTGGAGAATAAACTCCCATTCCACCAGTATTAGGTCCTAAATCCCCATCAAATACTCTTTTGTGATCTTGTCCAACTTCTAATGGAATAACTTTATCATTGTGAGCTAAAGCTATAAGAGAAAATTCAAATCCATCAAGATAATCTTCTATTACAACTCTATTTCCTGGTATATCAAAAGCTATATCTAAAGCTTCATAAGCTTCCTCTATTTTCATAGCCACTGTTACACCTTTACCAGCTTTTAATCCATCTTCTTTTATAACGATTGGAGCTCCTTTTTGATTAACATAAGCTAAAGCTTCCTCTTTGTTATCAAAAGTTTTGTAAGCTCCTGTTGGAACGTTATATTTTTCCATTATTTGTTTTGCAAAATCTTTACTACTTTCAAGTCTTGCAACAGCTTTTTTTGGTCCAAATATTTTTAAACCTTTTGCTTCAAAAGCATCAGCAGCTCCAAGAGCTAAAGTTGTTTCAGGTCCAACTACTGTTAAATCTATTTTTTCTTTTAAAGCGAATTCAACTAATCCCTCAATATCGCTATCTTTTATATTTACATTAACTCCAAACTCTTCTATTCCAGGATTTCCAGGAGCTACGTATACTTTGTCTACTAGTGGACTTTGATTAATTTTCCAAGCTAATGCGTGCTCTCTTCCACCTTTTCCTATAACTAATACTTTCATCTTATCTCCTCTTTTCCAAAAATTAGTGTTTGAAATGTCTCATTTTTGTGAATACCATTGCTATTCCATGTTTGTTACATTCATCTATTGAAAGTTGATCTTTTATAGATCCACCTGGTTGGATTATAGCTTTGATTCCATATTCTATTGCTAATTGAACTGTATCTGGCATTGGGAAGAATGCATCAGAAGATAAATAAGCTCCTCTTGATTTTTCTCCAGCTTGTTCAAGAGCTATTTTAGCAGCTCCTACTCTGTTCATTTGTCCAGCTCCAACACCTAAAGTTTGGTTATTTTTACTTACAACGATTGCATTTGATTTAACATTTTTAACAACTTTCCATCCGAATAATAATTCTTGGATATCTTCTTCAGTTGGTTTAGTTTCTGTTACACATACTAAGTCTTCAGGTTTAACTTCTCCAAAGTCTACATCTTGTAAAAGTATTCCATCATTTACTCCTACAACTTTTTTCTTATTGTAGATTTCTTGATCAATATCTAAAGTCATAAGTCTTATATTTTTCTTAGCCATTAATATTTCTAATGCTTCATCAGTAAATCCTGGGGCAATTACTATTTCTAAGAATAATTTATGTAATTCTTTTGCAACTTCTATATCTATAACTTCATTAGTAGCAACTATTCCACCAAATATTGAAATTGGGTCAGCAGAGTAAGCTCTATCCCAAGCTTCTTTTAATGTATCTCCAATTCCTACTCCACAAGGGTTAGTATGTTTTACAGCAACTACAGCTTTTTTACCAGAGTTTAAGAACTCTCTTAAGATTTCTATTGCTCCGTTAGCATCTTGAATGTTGTTATATGATAATTCTTTTCCGTGAAGTTGTTTTGCACTTGCAAGAGAGTATCCAGTCATTGGAGTAGCATAGAATGCTGCTGTTTGGTGAGGATTTTCTCCATATCTTAAATCTTGAACTTTTTCATAAGTTAAAGTTAATTTTTCAGGATATTCTATTCCAAGTTTAGAAGTTAAGTAGTTAGCGATTAATGCGTCATAAGCAGCTGTTGTTCTAAATACTTTTGCAGCTAATTCACATCTAAATTCTAAAGTAGTATCTCCGTTAGCTCTTACTTCATCTAAAACTCTTTGATAATCAGCTGGATCAACACAAACAGTTACAAATTTATGGTTTTTAGCAGCAGATCTTAACATACTTGGTCCACCGATATCTATATTTTCAATTAGTTCTTCGTGAGTTCCACCTTTTTTTAAAGTTTCTTTGAATGGATATAGATTTACAACTACCATATCTATAAGTTCAATATGGTTGTCTACTAAATCTTTCATATGTTGAGGATTATCTCTTACACAAAGAAGACCTCCGTGTACATTTGGGTGAAGAGTTTTTACTCTTCCGTCCATCATTTCAGGGAATTTTGTTACATCAGAAATTCCTATTGTTTTTATTCCAGCTTCATCTAAAGATTTTTTAGTTCCACCTGTTGATATTATTTCATACCCTAAAGAAGATAATTCTTTTGCAAATTCTACTATTCCTGTTTTATCTGAAACGCTTATTAAAGCTCTTTTCATTTTATAGCCTCCTAAAAATTCTTACATAAATTTCTTAAAGTTTCTGGATAGATTCTATGTTCTATCTTATGGATTTCTTCTTCTAATTTTTCTAAATCCCAATCTTTTTCAATTACTAATTTTTCTTGATAGATTATTTTTCCACTATCAACACCTTCATCTACATAGTGGATTGTAACTCCTGTTTCTTTTGCTCCAGCTCTAAAAGCATCTCCTATACCATCTTTTCCTGGGAAATTAGGTAAGTATGCTGGGTGGATATTTATTATTTTATCTTTATATTCATTTAAAAGTACAGGAGAAATAATTCTCATATATCCTGCAAGAGCCACTAAATCTATTTTATTTTCTTTTAAAATTTCTATAATTTTTTCTTCATATTCTTTTTTTGAAGAAAAGCTTTTAGGAAGTACCACGTAATGTGGCACTCCTAATTTTTTTGCTCTTTCTATTGCATAAGCAGATGCTTTATCAACTATTAAAAGCTCTACTTCATAATTTTTTTCTTCGTAAGTTCTACTTGTTTCAACTATGCTTTGAAAATTTCCTCCATTTCCAGATGCAAATACGGCTACTCTTACCATACTAAGTCTACTCCCTCTTCTCCTTCTACAACTTCTCCTAAAAGAACTGGTTTTTCTCCTAAAGATTTTAAAACTTCCATAGTTTTGTCAGCTTTATCTTCGTCAACAATTATCATAAATCCAATTCCCATATTGAATACATTGTACATTTCTTCTTTTGGTACTTGTCCAACTTCTTGTAAGAAATTGAAGATTTTTGGAGTGTCTATTGCTTTAGTATCAAGTTTTGCACAAAGTCCTTGAGGTATGATTCTTGGTACGTTTTCGTAGAATCCTCCACCAGTTATATGGCACATTCCATTAACTTCAACTTGTTCTAATAATCTTTTTATTGTTTTTACATAGATTCTTGTTGGAGTAAGTAAAGCTTCTCCTAAAGATTTTCCATCAAATACATCTCTATATCCGTTTAAATCTAAGTTATTATCTTTCATAACTATTTTTCTAACAAGAGAGAATCCATTTGAGTGAACTCCAGTTGAAGGAAGTCCTATTACTTTATTTCCTTTTTTAACTTTTTCTCCAGTTATTAATTTAGATTTTTCTACAACTCCCACACAGAATCCAGCTAAATCATAGTCTCCAACTTCGTACATATCTGGCATTTCAGCAGTTTCTCCACCGATTAATCCACATTCAGAAAGTTCACAACCATCTGCAACACCTTTAACGATTTGTTCTATTTGTTCTGGGAAGTTTTTACCAACAGCTACATAATCAAGGAAGAATATTGGCATAGCTCCTTGTACTAAAACGTCGTTTACACACATAGCTACAACGTCTTGTCCTATTGTATCGTGTTTATCCATTTTGAATGCAAGCATTAATTTTGTTCCAACACCATCAGTTCCACTGATTAAAACTGGTTCTTTATATCCTAAAGCTGATAAATCAAACATTCCTCCAAAAGCTCCAATACTATCAATTACACCTTTAACTTTTGTTCTAGCAACGTGAGATTTTATTCTTCTAACTGATTCATAACCAGCTTCTAAGTTTACTCCTGATTCCATATATTTTTGGCTACTCATATTGTTTTCCATATATTCTTTGCTCATTTTTTTCTCCTTAAGTTAAAATTTTATAAAATTATCAATAATGTTTAATACTATTTTTTAAAGAAATTTACTCCGTTAGCAAATATATCTTGCATTTTTTCAAAGTAGATGTTTTGGAATACTCCTTCTTCGTAACGTTCAGAGTGTCCCATTTTTCCTAAGATTCTTCCGTCTTTAGAAGTAATACCTTCTATTGCGTAGTAAGAACCGTTTAAGTTATATTTTGGATCAAGTGAAGGATTTCCTTCTAAGTCACAATATTGAGTTGCTACTTGTCCATTTTCAAATAATTCTTTTGCAAATTCTTCGCTTACAACAAATCTTCCTTCTCCGTGAGAGATTGCTATTGAATGCATATCTCCAATTTCAAATGATGATAACCAAGGTGAAGAGTTAGATGCTATTCTTGTTGTAGCCATTCTTGAAACGTGACGGTTAATGTCATTTCTAAATAATGTTGGAGAGTTTTCATTTAACATATCCATATCTCCATAAGGAAGTAATCCAGATTTTATTAAAGCTTGGAATCCGTTACAAATTCCTAACATTAATCCTTCGTTTGCTAAGAATTTATTGATGCTTTCTTTAATTTTTGGATTTTGTAATATGTTAGTTATAAATTTACCTGAACCATCTGGTTCGTCTCCAGCACTAAATCCTCCAGGGATTGCGATGATTTGAGATTCTAATATTTTTTTAGAAAGTCTGTCGATACATTCTTCCATATCTTTTACTGTTAAGTTATTGATAACAAATATTTCTGATTTTCCTCCAGCTCTATCAAATGCTTTTGCTGTATCATATTCAGAGTTTGTTCCTGGGAATGCCATTACTAAAACTTTTGGTTCATCATAAAGTTTAGATGCTTTTTGAACCATATTTCCTTTTTTCTCAGTTGGTTTTATAGCTTCACCATTTGCTTTTTTAGTAGCTTCATATGGATAAATTTTAGCATATCTTTCTTCCCAAGTAGCTATTGCTTCATCTATTCCTAATTCTACACCATTAATTTTTATTGTAGTTCCTTCTACTTTTCCAAGTAAAGTTCCAAATCCTAATTCTTTTGTAGATTCAACAATTATTGCTCCTGGCATTAAGTCGAATAAGTTTTCAGTAGTTTCTACATTAACTCCAAGTTTGTTTCCAAATGTCATTTTCATAACTGCTTCAGCAACTCCACCAAATTTAACTACTGATGAAGAAACGATGTTTCCTGCTAAAATTTCAGCTCTTACATTTGCAAAGTTAGTTCTTAAAGTTTCATATACTGGTGTGAAATCTTTATTGTATTCTGGTTTTACTAAGTAGATATAATTTCCTTCTGCTTTTAATTCAGATGATATTATATTTTGAGTTTTTTCAGTTACTACAGCAAAAGAGATTAATGTAGGTGGTACATCTATATTTTTGAATGTTCCACTCATACTGTCTTTTCCTCCGATTGCTGGAGTTCCAAATTCAACTTGAGCTTCGATACTTCCTAAGATGGCCATAAATGGTTTACCCCATCTTTCTGGATTTTTACCAAGTTTTTCAAAATATTCTTGGAAAGTAAGTCTAGCTTTTGAATAATCTCCACCAACAGCTGTTACTTTTGCTAAAGATTCAACAACTGCATAGATAGCTCCTAAATATGGAGATTTTTCAGAGATATATGGGTTAAATCCAAATGATAATATTGATGCAGTATTTGTAAATCCTTTTGTAGGGAATTTTTGGATACTTGCTTCAGTTTCAGATAATTGATATTTTCCTCCATAAGGCATTTGAACTGTTGATCTACCAACTGTAGCGTCAAACATTTCTACCATACCTCTTTGAGATGCCACGTTCATATCTTTTAATGTAGCAACTAAGTTTTCTTTTAAATCTCCTGTTTTGTTAGATGCAAATACATCTACTACTTCTGGAGCTTTTACTTCAACGTTTTGTTCTTGTCTAACTCCGTTTGTATCTAAGAAACTTCTTTCGATATCAACAATTGTTTCTCCTCTGAAGTTGATTACTAAGTTTTCTTTTTCAGTTACTTTTGCAACAACACTTGTTTCTAAGTTTTCTTCTCTCATTAGGTTTTCAAATTTTTCTACATTTTCTGGAGCCACTACAACTGCCATTCTTTCTTGAGATTCACTGATTGCTAATTCAGTTCCACTTAGTCCTAAATATTTTACAGTAACTTTATCTAAGTTTACTTCTATTCCTCTAGCTAACTCTCCTATTGCAACTGAAACTCCTCCAGCTCCAAAGTCGTTAGATTTTTTTATAAGTTTTGTAACTTCTGGATTTCTGAATGCTCTTTGGATTTTTCTTTCTATTGGAGCATTTCCTTTTTGAACTTCTGATGAACATTTAGTAAGTGATGAATCGTTATGTTCTTTTGAAGATCCTGTTGCTCCTCCAACACCGTCTCTTCCTGTTTTTCCTCCAAGAACTATGATTATATCTCCAGGTACTGGTTCTTCTCTTAATACATATTCTTTTTTAACAGCTCCTACTACTGCTCCAACTTCCATTCTTTTTGCTTTATATCCATTGTGATAGATTTCTTTTACAAATGTAGTAGCAAGTCCGATTTGGTTTCCATAAGATGCGTATCCATGAGCTGCACCTTTAGAAATTCTTACTTGTGGAAGTTTGTTTTCCATAGTATCTTCTACTTTTTCACAAATATCTCCAGCTCCAGTAACTCTCATTGCTTGGTAAACATAAGCTCTTCCTGATAATGGATCTCTTATAGCTCCACCGATACAAGTACTTGCTCCTCCAAATGGTTCAATTTCTGTTGGGTGATTGTGAGTTTCGTTTTTAAACATTAATAACCATCTTTCTGTATTTCCATCAACATCGATGTCTACTTCAACGCTACAAGCATTTATTTCTTCAGAAACTTCTAAGTCATCAAGTTTTCCGATTTTTCTCATATATTTTCCACCAATAGTACCCATATCCATTAAAGTCATAGGTTTTCTATTTCCGTGAACTTCTTCTCTTAATTTTAAATATTTTTCATAAGCAGCTTGGATAGCTTCTGTCATTTGACCTTTTTCTATTTTTACATCTTTTAAGAAAGTTTCAAAAGTTGTATGTCTACAGTGGTCAGACCAGTAAGTATCTAAAACTTTTATTTCTGTTTCAGTTGGATTTCTTTTTAAACTTCTGAAATAGTTTTGAATATGTTGTAAATCTGCTAAAGTCATAGCAAGTCCATTATCATTTAAGAATTTTTCTAATTCTTCAACTGTATAGTCATTGAATCCAACTAATACTGGTACTGGCTCAACTTTAAAATCTTCTGTATTATCTAGTACAGATAAATCTTTTTCTCTAGTTTCAATTGGGTTGATTAAATATTTTTTAACTTTTTCTAAAGATTTAACTTCTCCATAAAGAACAACTATTCTTCCGCTTTTGATTTTTACTGTATCTTTACTATTTAAAAGAACTAAACATTGTTCTGCTGAGTCAGCTCTTTGGTCATATTGTCCTGGTAAGTTTTCAATAGCTATGAAAGTTTTTCCAGCTAAATCAACTTCGTCATAAACATTATCTGTAACAGCTTCTGCTAAAACTTTTGATTTTAAAAGTTTAACATCTTCTTCGTCACAGTTGAAAACATCATAAACATTGATTAGTTCTACTCTTTCTAATCCTGTTTCATAAAGATTTTCTCTTAATTCATTTAGTATAGATTCTCCCTCTACTTGAAACCCTTGTTTTTTAGAAACAAAAATTCTTTTATCCATCTTTCCTCCAAAAATTTATATTTTAATTTTTTTACTAATAAAATCTATTTTGCTAACTCTTCAGCTCTTTTTATTAAAGCTTCTAAATCTTCACCAATTAGATTTAAATGTCCCATTTTTCTATCTACTTTAGCTTCTCCCTTATTATACATATGAAGAAACTCATTTTCTCTTAAGCTAGCTTTTTCTATTCTTTCTACATCTTGCCCCAAAATATTTAACATTACACTTTTATGTAAAAGTTTTGGATCAGTTAATTTTTTTCCACATATTCCCTCAATATGAAGATCAAATTGAGATTTATCACAACCATCTAAAGTATAGTGAGCTGAGTTGTGAGGTCTTGGAGCCATTTCATTTACATATATTTCTCCATCTTTTCCATAAAAATATTCTATTGCTAAAGGTCCTACAAAATTAAGTCCATCTATTATTTTTTTTGTAATATCTTTTACTTTTTCTTGAATTTCTTCACTTATTCTTGCAGGAGCTATTGTTATATGTAAGATTCCTTTTTTATGAATATTTTCAACAACTGGGAAAACTCCAATTGAACCATCTGTACTTTTTACTGCGATACAAGAAAGCTCACATTGAAAATCTACCATTTGTTCTAATATATATTCTCTTTTTTCTAAATCTTTTTTAGCATTTTCTAAATCTTCTTTTGTTCTGATTACCCATTGTCCTTTTCCGTCGTAACCACCCATAGAAGTTTTTAAAATTGCTGGGTAACCAATAATTTCTATTGCTTTGTCTAAACTTTCACTATCTGTTACTTCTTCAAACTTAGCTGTTTTTATTCCAAGATTATTGATACTTGATTTCTCTCTAAATCTATGTTGGCTTATATATAGCGGTCTTATTCCTTGAGGAACATATCCTCCATTTGCCTCTAATATATTTATTGATTCTGCTGTTACATTTTCAAATTCATAAGTTACTACATCTGATTCTTTTGCTATTTCTATTAAAGCATCTTTATCATCATAAGCTTTTACCAAGTGTCTATCTGTTACATATTTAGCACAAGCTGATGGTGATGGTTCTAATACCATTGTTTTATATCCTTGGATTTTAGCACTTTCACAAAGCATTTTTCCAAGTTGTCCTCCACCAAGGATTGCTATTGTGCTACCTTTTTCTATCAACATTATATTTCTACCTCACTTGTTTCTAAAACCTGATCTCTTTGTTCTCTTCTAAATTCATCTACTTTTTTTGCAACTTCCTCGTCCATAAGAGCTATAATTTCACTTGCCATTATACCAGCATTTTTAGCTCCAGATTCTCCAATAGCTAAAGTTCCAACAGGAATTCCTCCAGGCATTTGAACTATTGAAAGAAGTGAGTCTTGTCCGCTTAAAGCTCTAGATTTTACAGGAACTCCAAGAACTGGTAATGGAGTAAGACTAGATACCATTCCTGGTAAGTGAGCTGCTCCCCCTGCTCCAGCTATTATTACTTTTAATCCTCTCTCTTTAGCTGTTTTTGCATACTCAAACATTAATTCTGGTGTTCTATGTGCAGATACTATTTTTACCTCGTAGTCAACACCAAATCTTTTTAACATCTCAACAGCTTTTTCCATTGTAGGAAGATCTGAACGACTTCCCATTATTACACCAACTCTAGGCATCTCAACCCCTCCTAAAAAACTTTAAATATATGTTAAATAAAAAAATGCACTAAGAAACTTGGACATAATTAACCTATGTCCACACTCCTAGTGCATAAAATATCTCTATTGTTATAAAAATCTAAATAATACTTCCTTTTCTTTTCAAGAAAAACAAAAAACACCTTTTTATCTCCTTTATTTTTAAAAATGATTACACCAACCATTAACACAAAACAAAAGAAGTCTATATATATTTTTTTATCGAGTAAATAAAAATTTACCATCTGATAAAACTTATAGTCTGCAATTTAAGGTTGCAGGTAGAAACTAATCACCCTTATTATGATTATTATATAAGCTTCTCTTTTAAGGCATAATTTTAAGATAAGATAGGATACCACATTTTAATTTTTTTTTCAAGTAAAATTATATTTTTTTTAACTTTTTTAGAAAAATTGAATTTTTATTTCTATCTTTTATTGCTATTCTTACATAAGTATTATCTAAAAACTTAAAATTACTAGCATTTCTCACTAAAATTCCCTCTGATAACATTTTTTCTAAAAATTTTTCTGAGGTAGTAGTTTTTAATTTCAACAGAATAAAATTTGTGCTTGTTTCAAAGACTTCTATTGTACCAATTTTTTTTAATTCACTAATAAAATATCTTCTCTCTTCATCTATCCATCTGTCTGTTTTTTCTATGTATTCTCTATCTTCTAGTATTATTTTTCCAGCAAGATCTGCGAAAGCATTAACTGTCCAAGGCTCTTTTATACTATTTATCTTATCTATTATATCTTTATTATAACAGATTCCATACCCTAAACGAATCCCCGGAAGTGCAAAATATTTAGTTAAAGCTCTCAGAATAAAAATATTTTTACTTCTTAATATATTTGACGTTTTATTTTGCCAATTTGCTATAAATTCTATAAAACATTCATCAATAAATAGTTTTATTTTATTTTGTTCTAAAAACTCATTCAATTCTTTTATTTTTGAAAGTTCTACAAAACTTCCTGTTGGATTATTTGGATTGCAAAGAACTATTAAATCAAATCCTAAACTTTTTTCTTTTAAATCTTCTATATCAAAATCAAAATATTTTTTATTTTCTTCTTCTATTTTTTTTAATGGAAAATAACTGATTTCGCTATCTGTATTTTTTAAGGCTCTTTCATATTCTGCAAAAGTTGGAGAAACAATAAGAGTTTTTTTAGGATTTAGGGCTTTCATATATAAAAATAAAATCTCTGTAGCACCATTTCCTACTAAAATATTTTCAAAATCTGTTTTGTTATACTTTCCTATACTTTTTCTAAGGTCTATATAATTTATATCTGGATATCTTTCTAAAAGAGAAAAATTTTGACTAATCTCATCAATAAGAGTTTTTGGAACTCCTAAAGGATTTATATTAGAACTATAATCTAATATATCTTTTTTTCCCTCTCTTTGAAATTTATATATATTTCCTCCGTGTAAATCCATTATAAACCACCTAACTTAATTAAAAAATTACCTATAATTGATAAAACTATAAAAATAACAAGTCCCACAAATGAAGACACATATAAAAGTTTTCTTGCCTTTAAAATATCCTCCAATGTAAAATCTTTTTTTCTATCCCCGATAGTTGGTTTATCATAAACTTTTCCAAAATATTTTGTTTTTCCACCAAATTGTAATCCTAAAGCTCCTGCAAAACAAGATTCACTGTGACCAGAGTTTGGACTTCCATGATTAAGTCTATCCCTTTTATAAATTCTAAAAGCTTCCTTATAATTATACCCTAATAGAAAAGCTCCTATAACTATTATCATTCCACCTAATCTAGCAGGAATAAAATTAGCTAAATCATCTAACCTTGCTCCAACAGTTCCAAAATCTCTATATTTTTTATTTTTATAACCTATCATAGAATCAATAGTATTTATTGCTTTATAAGTCATTGCGAAAGGGAGAGCAAGTCCTACTCCGTGCCAAGTACAAAAGCTTCCAATTATTGCAAAAAACATTGGTGCTATTACTCCATCTGTTGTATTTTCTGAGATAGTTTCAATGACACTTCTTATTATCTGTCTTTCGTCCATCTCTTCTGTATCACGACTTACAAGATAAGAAAGTTGTTTTTTAGCTTTTTCTAAATCTTTCAGTTTTAAAATTTTATAGACTTTTAACCCCTCATCACCAAGACATTTTGTAGCAAGAGTTGTGTATAAAAAATAAATCTCAGTCAGTGTAAAAAATGAAAATAAATATGATACAAGAAATGTTACCACAAGGGTTATAAATACAAGTATCCCCCCTGCAAATCTTTTATTTTCTAAATCATAAAGTCTACTCTCTAATATCTTTATTAATTTTCCTATAGCTCTTACTGGGTGATACAAAAATTCTGGGTCACCAAATATCAAATCTAACCCATAGGCAATTATATATTTTCCTGCAAAATACATCTAAATTTCTCCATTCAATATTTTGTAGATATAACCAATATCCACATTTTCTCTAAGTAAATTTTCTAGTTTATTAAATTGTTCCTCTCGATACTCTTCAAAAGTTTTTTCACCACATCTTTTTTTTATATCCTCTGTATCTCTTTTTGAAATAAGTCCATCTTCATCTTCTATGTCAATATTTTCATAAGGGACAACTCCTAAGACTTTTATCCCTGTAAGACTTTCTATCTCATCAATTCCCTTTTGAAGAATTTCTTTTTTACCCCTAAACTTATTTATAATTATACCTTTTAAAAGTTTTTTCTCATCTTCATCTAAAAGCATATAAGTCCCATAAATTGATGCAAAAACTCCCCCTCTATCAATATCAGCCACAAGGATTGCTTTAGAATTTACAAGTTTTGCCATATTCATATTTACGATATCATTTTCTTTTATATTTATCTCAACAGGGCTACCTGCTCCCTCAAGAACACAGATTTCATAATTTTTGGCATTTTCATAAAATTTTTTTAGATAATCTCTAAATTTTATTTTATCTTTAGAATATTCCTCCCCAGTAGTCGATGAAAAATATTCTCCACCCAAAATTATATCTATATTTCCTTGTCCCTTTGGTAAAAGGAGAATTGGATTCATCCAAGGCTCAGGCTCTATTCCACAAGCATAGGCTTGTAAAATTTGAGAGATTGCTATTTTTTTATTTTCTTTTATTATTCCAAAATTTCTTGACATATTCTGAGCTTTAAAAGGACAGACTTTATAACCGTCTTTATAAAAAATTCTACAAAGTCCTGTAGTTATAAGACTTTTTCCAGCTCCTGAAGATGTTCCAAGTACCATTATATTTTTATGTTTTGTTTCCATTTCCTATACCTTATATCTCACTCTTGATAAAATCTCAACAGATTTTCTTGAAATATCAAATGTATTTATATTTGATTCATTTTTTTCCTCTTTTATAAGTTTTAAAAATTCCTCTAATTCATAAACCATTTGATTTGTACTTTGAGGAAGAGTTAAATATTCTGAATCTCCCTCTCTCATTACAAGTTTTATACTCTTAAGTCTTGAAATATCATCTATAACTATACTTCCCTTTTCTCCTAAAATCTCACTCTTTGTATAAGTTTGAGAAATTTTAGAATGAACAATAGTTACTATTTTATCTTCATATGTTAAAATTATTGTTCCCGCTCCGTCAACTCCTGAAGAAACCATAATATTTCTAGCTGTGAAAGATAGTGGTTCTCCAAAAAGATAAAGTGCCACATAAAGTGGATAAACTCCTAAATCAAATGATGATCCTCCATGATATTTTGGATCAAAAACATTTGTAAGTTCTCCATTTAAAAGTTTATCATATCTTGAAGAATATTGAGAATAATTAAATATAACATTTCTTATTTTTCCTATTCTGCCAATATTTTCTTTTAAAACTTTCATATTTGGAAGGAAAGTTGTTTTCATTGCCTCCATGTAAACAACATTGTTCTTTTTAGCTAGTTTTACATTTTTATCAAAAATTTCTAAATCTGTTGTTACAGGTTTTTCACAGATAACATGCTTTTTATTTGAAAGACATAAATAAGCTTGCTCTCCATGTAAAGAGTTTGGAGAACCAATATAAACAGCATCTACTAAATCAGATTTTAACATTTTTTCCAAGTCAGTAAAAACTTCTATGTCTAACTCATATCTATCGCAAAAATCTTTTCCAGTTTCTTCACGTCTTGAATAAACAGAAACTATTTTACAATTTTTATCTCTTTTTACAGCATCTACAAAATCTCCACTTATCCAGTTAGTTCCAACGATTCCAAATTTTATCATATTTCCCTCCCGTCTATTCAAAGAATTTTTTTCCAAATTCAAAGAAATTTTTATATGCTAACTTTTCTATTTCTTCCTCTTTATATCCTCTTTTTCTAAGCTCTTGTATTATATTTTGAGCTTTTGAACAATTTTCTAAACCAATTGGATTTGTAGTTTCATCTTCATACAGATATTCACAGAAGTCAAAACCAAATCCTATGCTATCTATTCCTACTAATTTCACAAGATAATCTATATGGTCAACTAAATCTTTTAAGTTTGGTCTTTTATTCGCATCTATATCTTTAGATTTTTCTGACTTTGAGTATTCACACTCTTTTATAAATCCAACATAGGCATTTATTCCAATAAGACCACCTTTTTTAGCAATAGCTTTTATCTGTTCATCTGATAGATTTCTTGGTACATCACATAAAGTTTTGCAATTTGAGTGAGAGGCAATTATTGGTTTTTCTGAAGTTTTCCAAATATCCCAAAAAGTTTTTTCATTGGCGTGGGATACATCTATTATCATTCCTAGTTTATTCATCTTTTTAACAGCTAACTTTCCTAATTCTGTAAGACCTCTTTCTGTATTTCCTCTAGCTCCTGTTCCAAGTTCATTTTCTTCATTCCAAGTAAGAGTTGCCGACCTAAATCCAAGATTATAAAAAGTATCCAACCAATCAAGATTTTTTCCAATAGCTCTTAGTCCCTCAATTCCCATAAGAACATTTAATTTTTCATTTGATATATTTTCAAAATCTTTTTTACTTTTCAAAATATGAAATAGATTTGTATTATTGTTTATTTCATTCATTGTGGCATTTATCATTACCATCATTTCTTTTTCTTCTTCAGCTTTAGAAAATTTATCATCTAACCAAGCTATGAAAACCCCACCAAAAATCTCACCTTTTTTAAATCTTTCAAGATGATAATCTCTAAAACGATTTTTTTCAATCCCTTGATTTTTCTTTTTATGAATGTCATACCATATATCTGCGTGCATATCAAAAATTTTCATAATACAACCTCTATTAAATATCTAATTCGTCTATATCTAAAGAATTTAAAAGTCCCTTTAATGTTTTTAGTTCCTCTTTTGTAAGAGTTAAACCTTTTCCCATTTTCTCATTATTTTCGTCCCAGTCTCTTATATCTATTTTTGGTTTTCTTCCATTCCAAGAAATTATATTTACTTCTTTTGACCAACCTTTAGAGCCCTCTCCGATTGTTCCTAATTTTTCTATTATATCAAATTTTATATCTGCCATAATTATCACCTTTTTTATTTTATTCTTATATTTTATATTATACTACATAGATTCTATTCTTCCAAAATTTTTTTATCTGTTCTAATTCTTTTGTTTTATTATATTTTTTATTTTATATTTTGTAATCTTTCTATAATTGACATATTAATGACATATTATTTTTTTAAAATTGTTAAAATATTATTTTTGTTG
>NZ_JADYTX010000036.1 GCF_021531475.1 Fusobacterium perfoetens
TAGAAGTCCAATAGAATATAGGAAATTTAAAGAAAAAAATGTTGATAATTAAATTGAGTACTTGACAGGGTACAGATCACATAAAGAATTTTTAGAAGTAGAAAGTTGTATTATGACCCTCGCAGATAAAACAAATATAGATGAATGGGAAAAATGGTTTGAGTTATCTTATGAACCTACTTGGAGCTTAGAAGATAGGGTAGATAGACTAATATATACTTTTAATTCACATGGATTTTTTACTCCTAAATTTTTAAAAGAACAAGCAAAAATATTTACAAATGGAGAAATTGAGATATTTGAAGATTTTTCTAAATATCATTTTACAATACAGTTTACTAGTATAATAGGAACTCCACCAAATTTAGATAACTTTAAGAAAATGGTAAATGTAAATAAACCAGTTCATTTAACATTTGATATTAAATTTAGATACAGAACTTGGGGAGAACTTAAAGTCAAAACATGGGATAGCTTAAAAGTAAATACTTGGGAAGAAATAAGAAGTAAGGGAGTGATATAATGCCAATTTTAACTAATTTTTTAAAATTACTAAAACCAGAAAAAAATGATTATGTAGATGTGGAAAAACATATATCAGAGAATTATGACAAAATAGATAATAAAATGGAAGAGTTATCTAGCTCTAATGATGAAAAATTAAATAAAGGGAATGTTTCTTCTGAATATGATACAGCAAAGAAAATAGAGGATAAAATAAAAGCTGTACAAGACACAGCCGATAATAAATTAAATAAAGGAAATCTTCCTACAACAATAACAGACGCAAAAGAGATTTATGATTTGTTAGAAAATAACAGTGGTCTTAATTTTGATAAGAATTTACTATTTTTAAATGATAAAGGTGTTAAGACACAAGGAAAAATTTATTTTGATAGAAATAAAGTAGGAATGTTTGAATGTATAAAAACGACTCCAGAAGATTATGTTGCAAATTCAACAACATATTTTGTAGATATTAGTAATAAGTCAAGTTCTGACAGATTAAGCAATCTGAATGATTATTGTAGTAAAATGATAAACAGCGAATACTCGAATCATCTAATAACAAAAAAGTATAGCATGTTAATAGATTACCTCAAAGAAGCTAAAGAGCAAAATATATTACATAAAGTTATGTATATAAATATAGATACTATTGAAGATCTATCTTTTTTACCGATCAGGGAGCCTCACGAGTTTACTATATTATATTTTGGTAATTTAGGAGTCAAGGCTCTTTGTTCTTTTGATAATTATACTTATTTGATAGACTCTTGGAATGATTCAGCATTAAGTCCTCTCAAATATAAAAGAATAATTTAAACTTTTTAAGCAATCTGAATAAAGTTTTTTATGGAAAACATACTCTTGATAAACCTATTTCATTAGATTTCAAAACTTATAAATGTTTTTATTTAAGGCTAATATTTAACAAAGAAAATGTTAGATATGGCTCAGAGGCTGAAATCTTCCAGGACACTAAAGAGATAAGCTCTATAGGAATAAGTTCTGCAAGTGGTATAATTGCTGCTAACTTTTCAATATCAAACAATACTTTGTTTTTAACTAGAGGAAAAGTATATTATGAAAATCAATATCAAGATTATAGTGCTATTAGTCCTAATCAATATTTTTTTACAGTAGAACTTTACGCTCTAAAAAATAATTAAAAGTAATTGTTATTTAAAAGTTACTAATTGTCCAAAAAATTTATAAGTTAATTCGCCTTCAGACGAGCTTATGAAAAGATTTCCATTGGAGAAATATTCTAAAGGTTTGTTATCTCCAAAATTCCCAGAAACAACTCCAGTCATATTCTTATAACCAGAGGGTACTTTAATAAGGACGTCAGTTAAACTTGGAATAACAACTCCCCCTCCTTTAAAACTACATATCAATATATGATTGTTTATTTCATAGCAATGAACGTCAAAATTATATTTAGAATTATGAACTACAGTTTCTTTAAAATTATATAGATTGCTTACTAAGCAATCTGAATACAATTAAATTATATGATGAAAATGAAGTTGCTATAATATATGAATCAGAGACAATGTATTTTATTGTTATTAAAAATAGAATTCTTGTTAATAGAAAAAATTTTATGCTAGATAAAGAAATTAATGTTTCAGGTTATGTATCTACTATTGTTTGCGATAGAAATAATTCATGGGAAATTGGTTTTTTTTCAATACATAAAACTGCTATTAACTTTAATGAATCTCTTTTAAATACTAAAACTATTAGTACAACTATAATTATTCCTAAAAGATTATAATAAAAATAAGTATTTTAATTTTCTAACTAATTGCTTAAGAGAAAAACTTCATATGCTATAATTTTCTTAAATCAATTTAGGAGGTTATATATGAAAAAATATGAAGTTACAACAGCAATTACTGGAAAAAAATTAGGAATATCAGAAAAAAATATTGAAATTTATGTGAAGTATTTACAGAGTTGTATTATCAAATCTCAAGATACAGTACAAACAACTTACAAAACATATTTTGATAATATGAAGTTGTTTTTTAGATATTTAAAAGAACACGAGGGAAACAGGTATATTTTATCCCAAGATACACAAAAACAATTTACAGACATATGGGAAAGATATTGTAGTTATTGTTTTAGTAAAGGAAATAGTAGGGTTACAGTAAATAAGAAAAGGACAGCTTGCAGTACCTTTTTTGACTGGTGCTTAAAGAGAAGATTGATAAAAGTCAATCCATTTATCTATATAGAAAAACTTAAAATTACTCAAGGAGATAAAAGAAGAAATTCATATTTTCTTACAGCTAGTCAGATATGGGAAATAAATTATGTAATGAGAAATAATAAGAAATTTGATACTCAGGATTTATTACTATTTAATTTATTTTTAGATTCAGGAGCTAGAATAAGTGAAATTCATGGACTAAGGTTAGAACAATTAGACTTAGAAGAAATGTTATTTAATAATGTAAGGTTAAAAGAAAGATACATTGAACCAGTAATCTTTTTTGAAGAAACAAAATTATTATTAAAAAAATGGTTAAAAGAAAGAAATGAAAAAGGAATAGACAATGAATATTTATTCACAACCACTTATAATAAAAAAGTTAATCATATGTCAAAAGAAACTATTAGAAGTAGGATAAGAGCAATTGGGAAGATAGTTGGGATTGAGGATTTTTATCCTCATTCTATTAGAAAATCAATATTAAATATTACTGGACAACAGTCAGAATCAGTTGCAGCAGCATTAGGACATCATAAAAATGTAGCTGTAACAAGAGAGCATTATATGAAGAAAAAGAAATTAACGGAAATGAGAAATACTTTGTTACAAATTCGTAACTTAGCAGGTCTATAACATATGTAACAATACATAGATTTTTAAAACTCATTATAAAATTTACAAATAATCATTAAAAAATATTGATTTTTATTAAAATAATCAGATATTTTATAGAAGTTATTTAATAAAAAAAGCTATTTTTTACATTTTTATCATTAAGAATAGTTGTAGTTTTAAAAATCTGTGTAAATTTTAAAGTTAAAAAATTAATAAATTTCAACAAAAAAGGAGGCATAAAAAATGTCAAATTTAACTTATATTTATCAAAAAAATGTATCTGAAATTAAGTTATTAGATACATTAAATTATACTTTAGAGGAGTTCAAAACTAATCCTCAAGGTTGTTATCCAGGATTTAATAAAAAAAATATGGTTGTATCTTCTGAAAAGTATGATTATCCTTGCATAGATTACTCAGGAGAACTTAGAAATAAAACTAGAGAAGAAAGAATCCTTGAAGGTGAAATTGAATTGCTGCAAGATGGTGAATATGTAGCTGATGGGAAAATTATAACTGTTCCTGCACCAGAAAATTTATTGAAAAAAGTATGGGATAAAGAACTTCATATCTGGAAAGAATCAGCAACAGAAGAAGAACAAAAAACAGAATGGTTTAATAGAATAAATAGTTGGAAGCCAAAAGTATTAGAAGGTCCTTTCAGATATTTGCATTCAGATGGAAAAACATATCATCAAAAACTTAGAGTGGGAAAAGATGATACTCTTTTATCTACTGCAATCCAAGCATTAATAAGAAATTCAGAGATACCAAGCATTGAATGGGCTTTTGACGATGAAAACAATTCTGTTTTTATGACACTTGAGGATTTAAGAAAGTTACAGGATACAGGGTTTGTATGGACTCAATGTGTGTATGAAGCTGAAAGAGAATTGAAAGCAATGAAAGCTGATTTTACAAAAAATATTAATTTTTTCAAAGAAACAGCTATAAAACACCTTGATAAATATAAGATAACTGTATTTAAAACTAAGCAATAAATGAATTACAAGTTGCAAAAAATAATTTTAAGAGCCTGCAAAGGCTCTTTTTTATTATATTTATAACAAAAAGAAAGGGGGTACTCCATATGTTTAAATTTTCAAGAAACAGTGAAAAAAAGTTACAATACTTACATCCAAATTTACAGAATTTTTTTAGAGAGCTGATTAAAATTTCTCCGTATGATTTCTCTATTACTCAAGGAATAAGAACTGCTGAAGAACAAAATAAACTTTACCAACAAGGCAGAACCGTGCCCGGAAAAATTGTTACGAATTGTGATGGGTATAAATTAAAATCCAACCACCAAACTAAATCTGATGGACTTGGACATGCTGGGGATATAGCAATTTTAATTAACAATAAAATTACTTGGGAAGAAAAGTACTATAAAGAGGTGGCTAGAGCTGGAAGAATTTTAATGAAAAAATATAATGTTGAGTGGGGTGGAGATTGGGAAAAATTTAAGGACCTGCCTCATTTTGAATATATTGGAGAGTGATATGATGACTTTTGTTTTAGCTTTTTTAAAAAGAATGATACTCAAATATTTAACCTCAGTGGCTTTAGAAAAAGTCGTTATTATATTTCTTGGTGAGCTTGTAAAAAGGACTGATTCCAAGGTAGATGATAAGCTTTACGACGCAGTATTTAATCAAACACAACTTGAAGATATTACAACTAAGGGGGATTAATGGAAAATTTTGACATATATTTTAAAATTTTTTCAGTTATTGCTGGAGTTTTAGCAGCTTATCATAAATATCTAATGAAACAATTAGAAAAGAAAATGGATATAAATGATTGCAGTAAACAACAAGAAATTTTATTAAAAGAAAGAAGTAGAATAGAAGCAATACTTGATGAAAGAACCAAGACAATTTTTGAACAACAAAAAGAGATCCATGATGACTTAAGAATAATAAAAGAGTATCTACTCAAAAAATAAAAAAAGTAGAGATAATTTTATTTTTGTTCTAAATCTCTAATTTGCTTGTGAAATAAAAATTAAAGGCAGCAAATAGGCAGCAAACTAAAATTTAATATCAGTAAAAATAAGAAATTAAAACAATCTCAAAGGTAACGTTTCGTTACCTTTTAATTAATAGAAAGCCGTATAATTATTTAGATTATAATTTTATTTGTTAGCCATTTGTTAAAAAAATTTAAAGTAGAGTAAAAAATAAAAAAGAGATTAACTCTTTATCAAGAATTAATCTCTCTAATCAATATACCTTTAAATTTAAATTATTTATTTTCTACACAGCAATCAAAATGAAGTTTATGTCCCATTCTTTCAAATTTAGTTCTTAAATATTTTTCATTAACTTCATTTGGCTTTATTTCTATTTCAGCTCTTTTTACAACTTTCATACCATAGTTTTCAAGTCCTTCTATTTTAGCAGGATTGTTAGTCATAAGAACTACAGATTTTACTCCAAGAGCTTTTAACATTTGAGCAGCTACAGCATAATCTCTTTCATCTTCTCCAAATCCTAAAGCAAGATTTGCATCTACTGTATCAAGTCCACTATCTTGAAGTTTGTAAGCTTTTATCTTATTAATAAGTCCAATTCCTCTTCCTTCTTGTCTTAGATATAGAACGATTCCTTCACCTTTATCTTCGATAGTTCTCATAGCTTTTTTAAGTTGAGAACCACAATCACATCTATAAGAACCTAATATATCTCCAGTAAAACATTCTGAGTGAATTCTTACTAGTACATTTTCTTTACCAGCTACCTCACCTTTAACGATAGCGATATGCTCTTTACCATCAAGTTGATTATCAAATCCAACAAGTTCAAAAGTTCCGGAATCAGTAGGAAGTTTTGCAGAACACTCTACTTTAACAAGTTCATCGTGAACTTTTCTGTAATGAATAAGTTGTTCTATTGAAACTATTTTTAAGTTATGTTCTTTTGTGAAAGCTAATAAATCGTCAAGTCTAGACATCATTCCATCTTCTTTCATTATTTCACAACAAAGTCCAACTTCTTTAAGTCCAGCAAGTTTCATTAAATCGACAGTAGCCTCAGTATGTCCATCTCTTTCAAGAACACCTTTTTCTTTAGCTCTTAATGGGAACATATGTCCAGGTCTTCTAAAATCGCTAGGTTTTGCTCCATCTTCTACAAGTTTTCTTGCAGTAAGTCCACGTTCGTAAGCTGATATTCCTGTTGTTGTATCAATGTGGTCAATAGAAACTGTAAAAGCTGTACAATGGTTATCAGTATTATTTACTACCATTTGAGGTAAGTCTAATTTTTTTATATATTCATCAGACATAGGCATACAGATAAGCCCTTTTGCATAAGTTGCCATAAAGTTTACATTTTCAAGTGTAGCAAACTCAGCAGCACAAATTACATCTCCTTCGTTTTCTCTATTTTCATCATCAACAACAACAATTATTTTTCCATCTCTTAAATCTTGAAGAGCCTCTTCTATTGTATTAAACATCTTGTATCCTCCTTGAATTTTTAGAAAAATCCATGTTTTGCTAAAAAATTCATATCTATTTTAGATTTTTCCTCTTTTTCATTATTATTAAAATTTAAAAGTCTTTCTATATATTTTCCTATTAAATCTGTTTCAATGTTTACATAATCCCCTGTTTTTTTTCTTCCAAGAGTTATCATCTCTTGAGTATGAGGGATTAAAGATACAGAAAGTGTATTATCTTTATATCCAACTATTGAAAGACTAGCTCCATCAATACTAACTCTACCTTTTTCAACTATGTATTTCATAAATCTTGGCTCAATTTCTATAATATAGATTTTTGCAATTCCATCTTTTTCTATTGAAATAATTCTTCCTTCGCAATCCACATCTCCAGTAACTAAATGTCCTCCAAGAGGAGTAGCTAGAGTTATAGATTTTTCAAGATTTACTATTGCACCAGATTTTAATCTTTTAAGATTAGTTCTTTTTATAGTTTCGTGCATACAATCAGCCACAAAATAGTCTGAACCGATCTCAATAGCTGTAAGACAAGTTCCGTTAGTTGCAATACTGTCTCCAAGTTTTGCATTTTCAAGAACTTTTTTACATTGGATCTTTAATTGAACTGATTTATCTCCACTAGTAATAGAAAGAACTTTACCCATTTCCTCAACTAAACCAGTAAAAATATTAATCACCTACCTTAAGGTTTATATTTTTAAAAAATTCAACTGATATATTATCATTAATTATATTATATTTTACATTTTCTAAATGAAAACAATCTTTAATCTCTTTAAAATTAAACCCATCTATAAATGAAAGTCCACCACCTAAGATTTTAGGAGCTATAAATATTTCTCCACCATCTATTCTATCTTCTTTAAAAGCTTTAGATATTAGATACGAACCACCTTCTAAAAGAACAGAATCTATTTTTAACTCTCCAATCTTATCAAGTATTTCATCAATTTTAAAATCTTCACCAGCTAAAAATATAAATCTTATTCCTTTATCAATGAACTTTTTATATTTTTCATTAAGTTCTATATCTTTTAAAATATTTTCAGATGTAACAATGATGCTTTTATTATCATCAAAATTTGCAAAATTACTATCAACTGGAGTTTTAAAATGTGGGTCTACAACTATTCTAAAAGGATTTCTTCCATTTTCTATACGAGCTGTAAGTCTAGGATTATCTTTTAATAAAGTATTAACTCCTATCATAATTCCCATATAATCATTTCTCAAGTGTTGCACTTTTTCACGAGAATTTTCATTAGTTATCCATTTTGAATCTCCGAAAGATGTGGCAATTTTACCATCTAAAGTGATAGCACATTTTAAAAATAAAAATGGTTTTTTATCTTGAATATATTTAAAGAAAACTTTATTAACTTCAAGAGCTTTATCTCTGCAAAGTCCAACTTCTACTTCAATACCAGCCTCTTTAAGAATTTTTATTCCACGACCAGCTACCAAAGGATTTGGATCAAGACAAGCCACAACACATTTTTTTATTTTCATTTTTTTTATTTTCTCAACACAAGGTGGAGTTTTACCAAAATGTGAACAAGGTTCAAGAGTTACATATAAAGTAGCACCTTGGGCATTCTCTCCAGCTTCATCAAGGGCGTATACTTCAGCGTGAGGACCTCCAAAAAATTTGTGATAACCTTGACCGATTATTTTGTCATCTTTTACCACAACAGCCCCCACCAATGGATTTGGATTAACTTTGCCCTTTCCTTTTAAAGCTAGTTCTAAAGCCAATTCCATATATTTTTTATCCATTTGTATTACATCCCCTTTAAAAGATTACACATTTCGATAGCACCATTTGCAACGTCAAATCCTTTATTTCCAGCTTTTGTACCAGCTCTTTCGATAGCCTCTTCGATAGAGTTTGTAGTAAGTACACCAAACATTACAGGGATATTAGTTTTTAAAGATATTGTTGCACAACCTTTTGAAACTTCAGCACACACATAGTCAAAGTGTGGAGTAGCTCCTTTTATAACAGCACCTAAAGCGATAACAGCGTCATATTTTCCAGATTCAGCCATTTTTTGTACAACAACTGGAATTTCAAATGCTCCTGGAACCCAAGCTAAAGTGATATCATCATCATTAACTCCGTGTCTTCTAAGAGCGTCTTCTGCTCCACCGATTAGTTTTGAAGTTATAAATTCATTAAATCTTCCTGCAACTATTCCTACTTTTAATCCTTTTCCGTCAAAATTTCCTTCTAATACTCTCATTATTTCCTCCTGTTATTTTGTAACTTACAGGGAAAAAAGAAAGCCCGAAATAACTTTCGGGCATTTATAACAAAGTATATAAATAAACTATATAATAAATCTGCTAAAGCCTAAGAGCCTTGCTAATATAATCTAAAAACACTTTGTAACCTTCTTCCATCCAGACTCTAACTGTCGGTCTTGGAATCTCACCAAGTCAATGCCTAAGCACTTGAGGACTTTACCTCCGATCGGGAATTTCACCCTGCCCTGAAGTTTTACAATTTTTTATTTATTATCCTTATAGCCTAATTATACAATAGGTTAAGTATTGTGTCAAGGGGTTTGACGAATTTTTTTTACTCCCAAGGTTAAAAATACTCCAATTGATACAATCATTGATAAAAATTCATTAATAGGAGATGTAAGCCAAATTCCATTTATTCCTAAAAATTTTGGTAGGGTAAAAAGTAAAATATTTACAAATATCATTCCTCTCAGAACACTTAAAACAGCTGAGATAAAAGCGTCTTCAATAGCTGTAAAATAAGCACTGATTATTATATTTATTCCCATTAAAACATAAGTAAAACTATATAGATTAATTGCGTTTTTAGTTACTTCAAATAAAATCTTATCGTCTTTTATAAATATGGAGATAATTTCTTTTACAAAAATATTACAGACTAAAAAAAATAAAATTCCAAGAATTGTAACTGTTATGGAACTTATTTTCATCACCTTTTTAATTCTTTTAAAATTTTTAGCGCCAAAGTTATAACTTATAACAGGTTGTAATCCTTGGGAAAAACCTATCATTGTCATTGTGACAAGAGTAGATATATAACTTATTATCCCAAAAGCTGATACACCTTTTTCGCCAACAATATTTATGATATTGATATTAAAAGCCATAATAACTATTCCAGTGGCTATCTCTGTAAGAAATTCCGAAGAACCGTTATATAATATTTTTAGAGTCTGTGGAATATCTATTTTTACAAAAGAAAATCTTAGTTTGGTAGATTTAAGAAGTAGATAATATCCAAGTGATGCGGCAGTTCCAAATTGAGCAATTCCTGTTGCAAGTCCAGCTCCTATAATTCCCATATTGAATTTTATTATAAATAGATAATCTAAAATTATATTTAATAAAGCTCCAATTATTATACAGACCAAAGAGTAAAGAGTGTTTCCATCAACTCTTACAAATATTTCTAGTCCATAGGACAGAAGATAAAATACCGTAAAAAATGATAGATAAAAAAGATAAGTTGTAGCATCAGCTAAAATTATCTCGTTAGCTCCTAAAATTTCTACTATTTTATGAGGAAAAAAAATCCCGATGGTTCCTAAAAATCCTCCTAAAATCATAAAAAGTTCTAAAGATAGACTATAAACTCTATGAGCTTTTTCAAAATTTTTCTCACCAAGACTTATTGATATAATGGTAGCTCCACCGATAGCTATCATTATTCCAAGAGCGAAAGAAAGATTAACATATGGCATAACAATATTTACAGCAGCTAGTTCATTAGCTCCCAAAAATTTACCGATGAAAAATCCATCAACTATTGTATAGAGAGCAAATATCCACATTGTTGCAATAGAAGGCAAACCATATCTTAAAATTATTTTTCCTAGATTACCTTTACTAAGATCCAGACCCATTTATATCACCTTTTATTTTTAAGAAAATCGGATATTTTTTCTTTTAAGACAATGGATTTTTTAGGATCTCCTTTGGCAGATATTCCTATTGAATAATCTTTTTCATCTATGATAGTGCAAAATCTTGTGCTCATATCATCAGTAGAAGTTATATTATTTACTAAAATATTTTTTTTATTACAACATTTAACAATGGCTGAGTTAAGTTCTTTATCATCAGTTCCAGCAATAACTAAAATATATTTATTTGTGATAATTTCATCTAAAGATTTTTCCTCAATCTCTTTCATTATGAGTTGGATATTAGGTTTATCAAATAAAAGTTTTGTAATCTCTTTTTCTTTTATTTGTTTGGCAAAAACTGTTATATACGCACCAGTTTCCAAAAGTGTAGAGATTTTTCTAAAAGCTACCTTACCAGCTCCAATTATCAATATATTTTTATCATCTAAATTTACAAAAATAGGAAAAAAGTTCTTTTTATTCATAATAAGTCAACTCCATAGAAATTATTTAATCAGAATTTATTATATCATATAAAACAATAAAAGTAAATTGAATAAAAACAGTTTTAAATATTTAGTCCGATAAACAAATATTAACATATTATTTTTTAAAATTCATAAAAAAATAAAGATTTGATGTCTATATTAAGAAAAAAATATTTAAAAATAAAAAAATTCTGTTATTATTCTATTAATTTTCCTCAATCGATTAAAAAAATAAAATATTATTTTTGGATTTTAGAAAAAAATGATATAATATTTAGGGAGCAAAACTCCAAGTTATTAAATGATTAAATTAAAAATCAGATTTTTTCAGTAAAGGAGATAGATTAATTATGGAAAAAACAATAGGATTTATCGGAGCAGGAAATATGGGATATGCTATTGGTGGAGGAATAATTTCTTCTGGATTAGTAGCAAAAGAAAATATAATTTTTTCTGACGCATCTGATGAAAGATTAAAAAAAGTTCACGAAGAATTAGGAGCTAAAACTTGTAATTCAAATGTATTAGTTGCCAATGAATCAGATATATTATTCTTATCAGTTAAACCCGATATGTATCCAACAGTTATTGAAGAGATAAAAGATTATGTAAAAAAAGATGTTATTATTATAACTATTGCTGCTGGTGTAAAACTTGAAAAATCAAGAGCTTTATTTGGTAAAGACTTAAAGATTGTTAGAATTATGCCAAACACTCCAGCTTTAGTCAAAGAAAGTATGTCTGCTGTTATGCCAAATGAATTTATTAGTAAAGAAGAGCTTGATGAAGTATTAGTTATCTTAAATTCTTTTGGAAAAACAGAAGTTGTGAGTGAAAAATTAATTGATGGAGTTATAGCTGTAAGTGGTTCTTCTCCAGCTTATGTATTTATGATGATAGAAGCTATGGGAGATGCTGCTGTTGCATCTGGACTTGATAGAAAAAGAGCTTATAAATTTGCAGCTCAAGCAGTTCTTGGTTCTGCAAAAATGGTACTTGAAACAGGTATGCACCCTGGAGAATTAAAAGATATGGTTTGTTCTCCAAAAGGAACAACTATTGAAGCTGTAAAAAAATTAGAAGAATATGGATTTAGAAGTGCTTTAATAAAAGCTATGGAAGCTTGTGAAAAAAAATCTAAAGAGATGTCAAAATAAAGGAGAGTTATGTTATTTAAGTTAGGAAATTATATACCAAAAATTGGAGAGAGAGTTTTTATTGCTGATACTGCTAGAGTTATTGGAAATGTAGAGTTAGATGATGATGTATCTATCTGGTATGGGGCAGTATTAAGAGGAGATGTTTTAAAAATAAAAATAGGAAAAGGATCTAATGTTCAAGAAGGGTCAACTATTCATGGAGAGCCAAATAATGAAGTTGTTTTTGGAGAGAACGTCACTATTGGGCACAACTGTATAATCCACGGTTGTAAAATAGGAGATAATTCTTTAATTGGAATGGGATCGACAATAACAGATGATGTTATTATTCCTAAAAATTGTTTTATATCTTCAGAATCTTTGGTTACTTCAAAAATCGGTAAGATTGAAGAAGGAAGTTTTATAAAAGGAAATCCAGCTAAAGTTGTTGGAAAAATAAGTGAACAGCAACTAAAAATAATGGAACTTACTTATAAAAGTTATCAAGATAAAAAAGATTTATACTTAGAGAGTTTAGAAGAAATTAAATAATATAAAATAAAATGAGGTGGTTATATTAAAAAATATAATACCTCATTTTTACAATTTAAAAGAAAGTTGTCTTGAGGAAAATTCTATAAGATTTCTAAAAGAGATACCTAAAAGTTTAATCTCATCTTTCTCTTCTATTTCACTGAAAATTTCCTGTACATATTCAAAAAGATTTTCTTTATTGTCTGTGGCGATGGAAAAAGTTTTCGCTTTGTTGATAGTATGTCTATCACTATATTTTATTTTTATGGAGATAGTTTTTGTAAGACAATTTTTAGATTTTAGACGTTTGTATGCTACATCAAAAACCTCTTCCAATTTTTTACTAATTTCTTCATCAGAACTTAGTGAAAAGGAATATGTATTTTCTGCTCCCACAGAATGAGTGGGTTTGTCATAATCAACTGGGCTGTGGTCAATCCCTCTGCTATAAAGGTATAAAAGTTCTCCTCTTGATTTGCCATATTTTTGAACTAACTCTTTAAGAGAGAAGCTATGAACATCTCCAACCAAAAATATATTATCTCTGTTTAAGATTTTTTCAAATTTTTCTCCAACTCCTTGTAACTTTCTAATATTTTTATCTTTCATATATTCCATAAACTCTTTTTCATTGTTAAAAATAAATTGTCCAAAAGGTTTATTTATATCACTAGCTATCTTGGCAGAAATTTTATTTATCCCAATCCCAACAGAACAGATTAAGCCAGTATGCTTAAATATTCTTTCTCTAAAAGTTTTGGCAAATTTTTCTTTTGAAGAATATTTTTGGATAATATCAGTGATGTCAATATATCCCTCATCAAGAGCGATAAACTCTATTTTGTGAGTTAGTTTTAAAACTAGGTTATGAATAATTTGAGATTCTTTAAAATATTTTTCTTTATCAGGGTAAACTACCAAAAGATTTGGACAAAGTTTTTTTGCCTCAAAAGTACTCATCGCTGAATGAATGCCAAATTTTCTAGCCTCATAGCTAGCTGTAGTAACAACTCCTCCAGCAACAACCATTGGTTTATTTTTATATTTTTTTGGATTATCTCTAATTTCCACAGAGGCATAAAAACAATCCATATCGTAATGGAGTATAACTCTTTCCATATTTTTCTCCTTGAAATATAAATAAAAATAGTTTACCTATTAATATTATAATATATATTTAGAGATAAATCAATTGGGGAAAATTTTAAAAATCTCCATAAAGTCTAGAGAAGAGTTAGGAGTAAAATTGAGTGCTTTTAATTTAACTAGATATTCTATCAAAAAAAATAAAGAATATTCAGTAGAGTGTTTGTTTCAAGGAAATAAAGTTTTTGAAAAAGGAGAACCCTATCAAAAAAAATTTAATATGTTATCTAGGAGAAAAAAAGTTCAGATGTCATTGTAAAATAAAAGAAATTAAAATTCTAAGGAGGGGAGAGTTGTAAATTCTTTCTTTTATCTTTATAAAAAATAGCTCTCTATGAAATTTTATTTATCATAGAAAGCTATTAATAATTTATTATTTAATTATATAATTTTTTTAAGTTTAGATATTTAATACATCTTTATATAAGAACATAGCTATATAAAAATACATCATTAGTGCCAAAGCATCTACAATAGTTGTTACCAAAGGTCCTGCCATAATAGCTGGATCCATTTTTAATTTTTTAGCTCCAAGTGGTAGAACTCCACCTACAAGTTTTGCCATAACAACAACTATTCCCAAAGTAAAAGATACCAAAAATGATATTTTCATATCTTGTTTTAAAATAAATCTCATACGGCAGAAGTTTACTAACCCTAATCCAAGAGCAACGATAATTCCCACTCTTAACTCTTTCCAAACAACTTTAAACCAATCTTTTAATTTTATTTCTCCTAAAGCCATTCCTCTGATTACTAGAGTTGAAGATTGAGAACCTGCATTTCCTCCTGTGTCCATAAGCATTGGGATTGCTGCAGCCAGAACTACCATTTGTTCTATTATATCTTCATATTTACTGATGATACTTCCTGTAAAAGTAGCTGAAACCATCAAAACTAAAAGCCAAGTCAAACGATTTTTTGCAAGCTCAAACACAGAACTTTCTAAATATTCCTCTTTACTAGGAGCCATAGCAGCCATTTTTTGGAAGTCCTCTGTATTTTCTTCTTCAATTACATCTACCATATCGTCAATTGTTATGATTCCGACCAAGATTTTTTCTTTATCAATAACTGGAAGAACTGTTAAGTCATACTTTTTAAAAAGTTCTATAGCCTCTTCTTGATTTGTAGAAGTTGTCACATACAAAACATTTTTATTCATAACATCTTCGATTATATCTTCATCTTTTGATAAAAGAAGATTTTTAAGACTTATCTCTCCAATAAGAACTCTATTTTTATCTCTTACATAAGCCACGTCTATTGTTTCAAGATCTTTTACTTTTTGTCTGATATAATTTAGACTTTCTCTTACAGTCCAATGACTTTTTAAAGAAAGATACTCAATAGTCATCAAACTTCCGGCAGAATCCTCTTCATAAGATAAAAACTGATTAATCAAAGAACGATTTTCATTCTTATAATTTTCCAGAACTCTCTTTACAACACTTGAGGGCATCTCCTCTATAAAGTCAATCATATCATCAAAATATAATTCATCTAAAAGAGATTGAAGTTTGTCATCTGTCATAGAACTAACAATTTGCATTTGTAAATCTCCGTCAAGTTCTGCAAAAACCTCTGCAGCTTTTTCTTTACTAAGGATTCTGAAAAGGATAATGTTTTCTTTTTCCCCCTCTTCGTTCTCCTTGATAAATTCTGCAATGTTAGCTGAAGTCTCTGAATTTAAAAACTCTTGTAAATTTTTTAAATCTTTTTTCTCCAAAAGTTCTCTTATCTTTGTCATAAACATTTGTCCTCCTCCTTTGTAGAGGAAGATGAAAAAAATACACACTTTCCCCTACAAACTCATATTAAATTGTAATTTTCTTAATTTTGTCCGTTTGGGATAGGTATCCATATTTTTCTCCTTTCATTTTTGCTTTTTGACTCATAAATTATACTATAATTTTTAATAATTGTAAAGTTTTTATTGATATACCAATCTTTTTATTACATAAATACTAGTTTTATAAAAAGAAAAAATTATTATAAATTATAGAAAATGTTTATACTATTTATGCTGTTTATATCAGATTAAAAAAATTATTTTTTAGTTTAAATTTTTTTTAATTAGTGTTATAATAAATCTAATACATACAAAACTGAAAATTAGATATAAATAAAAGTTGTGAGGAAGGGAAAATGGAATTAAGAAGGGTATTAACTGATTTTGCTAGAGTAATAAACTCAGATAGATATCAGTACACAGAAAGTGATATATTTGTTGCTGAAAATAGTCACGAGAGAGAGGCTATTTTTGATATGTATTTTAGAAAAACAGAGGATAATGGTTTAGCTGTAGTTTCTGGAATATATGAAGTAGTTGAATTAGTAAAAATTCTTAATGAAACTAGTGAAGAGGAAAAAAGAAAATATTTCTCAGAAATTATTCAAGAGGAACATTTAGTAGATTATCTTTCAAAAATGAAATTCACAGGAGATATTTTTGCCATGAGAGAGGGAGAGATAGCTTATGCTAACGAACCAGTAATAACTGTAAAAGCTCCACTTATTCAAGCAAAAATATTAGAAACTCCTATTTTAAATATAATGAATATGCAAATGGCAATAGCTACAAAAGCTTCAAGAGTTACAAGAGCTGCTCACCCAATAGCAGTTTCATCTTTTGGAAGTAGAAGAGCTCACGGATTTGACAGTGCTGTTGCAGGAACAAAAGCATCTGTAATCGGTGGTTGCATGTCACATTCAAATTTAGTGACAGAATATAAATATGGAGTTCCAAGTGTTGGTACAATGGCACACTCTTATATCCAAACTTTTGGTGTTGGAAAAAAAGCAGAAAAAGAAGCCTTTGACACTTTTATAAAACATAGAAGAAATAGAAAAGCAAATACATTGATACTTTTAATAGATACTTACAATACTTTAAAAATGGGAATAAAAAATGCAATAGAAGCATTTAAAGAAAATGGAATAGATGACAATTATCCGGGAGTTTATGGAGTAAGAATAGATTCAGGTGACTTAGCCTATATTTCTAAAAAATGTAGACAAGAGCTTGATGAAGCTGGACTTACAAAAGCAAAAATATTTTTAACAAATGGACTTAATGAAGATCTAATAAAATCTTTGAAAGAACAAAAAGCCTCTGTTGATATTTTTGGTGTAGGAGATGCAATTGCAGTAAGTAAATCTAATCCTTGTTTTGGTGGAGTTTACAAAATTGTAGAGATTGATGAAAAACCTGTTATAAAACTGTCTGAAGATTTGATAAAAATATCAAACCCAGGATTTAAAGAGGTTTATAGAATTTATGATAAAAATGATTTTGCATATGTAGATATTATCACTTTAGCTAGAGAGAAAGATCAAGATAAAGAAAGTATATTAGCTGGAAAAACTTTTGAAACAAGAGATGAGCAAGACCCATTAAAACATAGTGTTTTAAAAGAGGGAGAGTATACTTATAAAAAAATAACTAGAACTTATGTAAAAGATGGAAAAATAACAGATGAATATGAAGTTCTTGCTGATGTAGTAGGTTCAAGAAACTATTATTTAGAAAGTTTAGGAAGAATATCTGAAGAGAGAAAAAGACTAGAGTTCCCTCACAAATATAAAGTAAATCTTTCAAAAGATTTAAGAGAGTTAAAAGTAAACTTAATAGAAAGTATATCAAAAGAAATTAATGAATAAACAAGGAGAAAAACAATTATGGAAATGTTAAAAAAAATGATATTAGAAAAAGGAAAAGTTTCAAATTCTGCTTTATTAAAAGTTGATAGCTTTCTAAATCATCAAATTGATCCTAATCTAATGTATGCAATGGGAGAAGAATTTAAAAAAATCTTTGGAGATTTAGGAGTAAATAAAGTTCTAACAATAGAAGCTTCAGGAATTGCAATCGGTGTAACAACAGCTCACGCATTCCAAGTTCCATTAGTTTTTGCTAAAAAAAATAAACCTGCAACAATGGAAGATAGCTATAATACAGTAGTTCGTTCTTTTACTAAAAATAAAGATTATAATATAACTGTTGCTAAAGAATTTTTAAATAAAGGGGACAAAGTTTTAGTTGTAGATGACTTCTTAGCTATGGGAAATGCTATTTTAGGTCTTAAAAAAATAGTTGAAGATGCTGGAGCTGAGGTTGTAGGTGTTGGAATTGCAGTAGAAAAAGGATTCCAAGACGGAGCTAAAATATTAAGAGATGCTGGAATTAATCTTCACTCTTTAGCAATCATAGATAATTTAGATAACAATACAATAACATTAAGATAAAAATAAAAAAAGTTGTTACAGATTTTGTAGCAACTTTTTTTATTACTTAAATGTTTCCATTCTGTTTTTTCTTCCTCATTAAAATCTAAGTCAAAAATAACATTTATCACTAAAGATATTTTTTCTAAGGTAATTGAAAATATTGTTAAATTACTTAGAGTTGTATAATCTCTATACTCATAAACTTTCCTTATGAACTATTTTTCTTACAATATGGTTATACAAAAGTAAAATTACTTTTTTTGTGAGAGATTACCTTTTTTTATTAATTTATAAGGTAATATAAAATCATAAAAATTATAATAAAAAAATAGTACTTTAGATATTTTGTGGATTTTTTTGATGTTTAAAATATGTTCTGGCAAATTTTTTGACAAATATATAAAATAAGGCTATACTTATATCAATATAATATGAAGTATAAATAAAAAAATATAGAAGAATGTTTTTATATAAAGCGAGGAGATATTTTATGAAAATAGTAGAAGTTTTCTTTAAAACAGAAAGAAAATTCAATAATAAAGATGCTGAAAAATTAAGAGGATTTATGGGGAATTATTTTAGAAATATTTTAGAATTTCATAATCATTTAGATGAGATAACTTTTAATTATCATAGTTCTGTTATACAATATCGTACAGTGAATGGAGAGTTATCGATTTGGGGAATAAATAAAGGTGCTGATCTTCTTTTAGAAAATTGTCAGGAGATAAACCTTATAGATATTAATGGAGAAAAAATTGAGGTCACTCTAGAGATAAAAATATCTTTTCCTAAAATAGAGATAAAAGATGAACTTATTTATAAATATAAATTTGAAACTCCTTGGTTTGCTTTAAATTCAGAAAATTATAAAAAATATTTAAAAGGGGAGCTTTCATTAGATAGACAGCTTACAAATAATATTTTAGAGTTTTTAAAACTATCAGAGATTTGGATTGATAAACAGCTTATAGTTAAAGGAGAATTTAAACAAGAAACACTTTATCAAAAAGATACAAAAATAATTTGTTTTTATGGGGAATTTTATACTAATGTTAATATTCCAAGCAACATTTCTTTGGGAAAAAGAAAAAGTATTGGTCTTGGAAGAGTAAAAAAATTAAAAGTTTTTTAAGTTGAAAATAAGAATAAATTACGAGAAGTTTAAATTTTTATAGTTAAAATTGATATGTAAAACAAATGTTTCAGTAATAATATTTTTACAATAGAAAATTACCTTTCCACCAGAAAAGTTAATATATTTTTAATTTAATCTTCCTTGGATTTACGATTAAACTATGCTATAATTAAACAAAGAACAAAATGTTAAAGGAGTATAACTATGGAAATGATGATAAAAGATATATTTCAAAAAGACATTACAAGAAAGATAAATGGAGTTGTAAAGGCTGAGCAAAACAAGGAAGATGTAATTCTTACAGAGATCAGTGAATATGTAGTTACGTCAGAATTAAAAAAATATTTTAATAAATTTTTTGATAGATATGTTGAATCTTTAAATAATCCTACTGAAGATGTTGGAGTATGGATTTCAGGTTTTTATGGATCAGGGAAATCACATTTTTTAAAGATGATAGGAAATATTTTAAGAAATGAAGAATATTCTGGGAAAAAAGTTTGTGAATTTTTTAAGGAAAAGATAGATGATCCAATTCTTCAAGGAAATTTTGAAAGAGCCTCATCTGTTCCAACAGATGTGATACTTTTTAATATTGATAATGTGAGTGATCAAGATTCACATCAAAATAAAGATAGTATAGCTGTTGCTTTTATGAAAAATTTTAATGGACATTTTGGATTTTCAAAAAATAATCTTAAGATAGCAGAATTTGAAAGAAAAATTTGGGAAGACGGAAAGCTAGAAGATTTTAAGAAAACCATTGAAGAGATATCTAGTAAAAGTTGGAAAGATATACAAAGAATCCTTGATTTTCATCAAGATGATTTTATAGATGCTGTTGAAGAATTAGGTATAATGAGTGGAAAAGAAGCTGAAAGATGGATAGAAAAAGATGATAAGATATTAGTTAGTCCAGAAAGTTTTGCTGATGAAGTGGAACACTATTTAAAACTTAAAGAACCAAATCACAGAATAGTATTTTTGGTTGATGAAATTGGACAATATATAGGAGATAATTCTAATCTTATGTTAAATCTTCAAACTCTTGTAGAAATTTTAGGTTTAAGATTTAAAGGAAGAGTATGGGTTGGAGTTACATCACAACAAGATTTGGGAAGTATAGTTTCGACAGAAGGTCATAGAAGAAACGACTTTTCTAAAATTCAAGATAGATTTAAAACAATGCTTTCTTTATCAAGTGGAAATATTGATGAAGTTATTAAAAAAAGAATTCTTAAGAAAAAAGAAATAGATGTAAAAGATTTGGAAAATCTTTATTCAGAGAATTATATAACAATTAATAATATTGTAGATTTTGGAGATAAAGGAAGAACAATTCCACTTTATAAAGATTCACTAGATTTTTCTGAAACATATCCTTTTGTTGGATATCAATTTAATTTACTTCAAAAAGTTTTTGAAAAAATAAGAGATATGGGACATTCAGGTCAACATATGTCTAGAGGAGAAAGATCTTTACTTAGTTCATTCCAAGAGGCTGGAATCAGAATGAAAGATAGAAGTGTAGGAGCTTTAGTTCCTTTTAATTATTTCTTTGAATCAATTGAGCAATTTCTTGAAGATATAGCAAAAAGACCATTTACTATAGCAAAAAATGAAAGAGGTGTAAATGATTTTGAGCTTGAAGTTTTAAAACTTTTATTCCTTTTAAAAGGTCTTGGAGAAGAAATGCCATCAAATATCAATAATATTACAAGTCTTATGATTGATTCAATAGAATGTGATAGAATTTCTCTTCAAAATAATATAAAGAAAGCTTTGGAAAAATTAGAAAGAGAAGTCTTGATTCAAAAAGATGGAGATAGATATTATTTCTTAACAAATGAGGAACAAGATATAAATAAAGAAATCAATCAAGAAAATGTTGATATAAATGATATTTATAGAGAACTTTCAAATTATATTTTCAATGATATTTTTAATAGAAGTTCTATAATCTCAGAAGAGAATGGAAATAAATACGGATTTAGTAAAAAAATAGATGATTACGTATGTCAAAAAAGAGGGGAACAACTTGATCTTGTTATTCTTACTCCATATTCTGATGAGTTTGATAAAGTTCAACTTTATGGAGCTAGAGATGAATATAATCTTATAATAAGACTTCCAAAAAATGATACTTTATATTTAGATGAGATAAGACAATCATTAAAAATTAGTTCTTATACACAAAAAAAATCATTAGAAACTGCAAGAGAAGTTGTAGTGCAAATCTTAATGGCTAGACAAAAACAAAATCAAGAAAGAAAGAAAAGAATATCAAAATATATCAGTGAAGCTATTTTAAATGCAGATGTATTTATTTATGGAGAAAAAAAGGATATCAAAGGAAGTAGTGGAGAGAAAATTATAGAACAAGCACTACAAGAAGAAGCAAAACATAGATTTAAGTCTGCTGATTTTATAAAAAGATCTTATGATGAAAGTATGATAAAAACTCTTTTATCTTATTCATATGAGGGAGAAGGAATGCTTTTTGATATAAATAGAGATATGGATTCAAATCCTAATAAAAAAGCATTGGAAGAAGTTCGTGGAAGAATAGAATGGTCAACAAATGTTGGAAAACCAATAACTCTTGGAGATTTAGTAGAACATTTTACAAAAGCCCCTTATGGTTGGGGAATAATGTCGGTCAATGGACTTGTGGCAGAGTTATGGAATTATAAGATTGTAGATATAGAAGTAGCAAAAGAAAAAATAAAAGAAAGTGAAAAAATAAAAGAATATCTTACAAAAATTCAAGTTAAAAATCTTGAAAAAGTATTGGTTCTTCCAAAAGAAGAGATTGATACACAACTTATCACAAAAGTTAATAATTGATCTGTACCCTGTCAAGTACTCAATTTAATTATCAACATTTTTTTCTTTAAATTTCCTATATTCTATTGGACTTCT
>NZ_JADYTX010000037.1 GCF_021531475.1 Fusobacterium perfoetens
TTAGACATACATTACCAACTTTCTTATATTTTTTAATTTGTTGATAATATATATGTGTCCTTTATGGGTATCATATCAAACAGCTTTATTATTTTTAGTGGGATACTGGACAATATTTCCAGCTAATATACTTGAAGTTGCTGGATTTGGACCAAGTATTATACAGGTTTCTATGTTTTTATTAATAACACATATGGGAACAATGATAAGTGTAAAAGAGCTTATTGCTCAATGGAAAACTTTCGCTATATCAATTATTGGAATTTGTGGAATTTGTTTTGGAACTCTTATTTTAGGAAAATTATTTTTTCCTTGGGATATGTTAGTAGTTGCCACTCCACCATTAACAGGAGGAGTAGTTGCGTCAGTTATAATGTCTCAAGCAGCTACTGCTAAAGGGTTACCAACTCTAGCTGTATTAGCAGTTGGTATGTATGTAATGCAAGGATTTGCAGGATATCCATTGACGGCTATTACATTAAATATAGAAGGAAAAAGACTTCTTAAAAAATTTAGAAATGGTGAGATTCAAAAAAGAGAGGTAAACTCAGAAGAAGGAGAGAAAAAAACTCTTTTACCTCAATTACCTAAAAAATATCAAACAACTTATATATTACTTTTAAAACTAGGAATTTTAGTTCAAACAAGTATATTTTTAACAAACTTAATGAATAAAGCTGTTTCAGAATTTGTAATTTGTCTAGTTGTAGGAGCAATAGCAGCTGAGATAGGATTTATAGAAAGAAGACCTCTTAATTTATCTGGAACTTTTGGATTTTTTATGACAGGACTTATGGCATTTATTTTTGGAGGACTTGCTAAAGCTACACCGGAAATGATAAAAGAATTAATTATACCTTTTATAGGAATAATAGGATTTGGAGTAGCAGGTTTAGTTATTTTCTCAATAATAGCAGCAAAAATATTTAAAGAGTCTATTCCTATGGCAATAGCAATATCTTTAAATGCACTGTATGGTTTCCCGGTAAATTATACTTTGACAAATGATGCAGCAATGGCTTTGGGAAAAACTGGAGAAGAAGTAGATTTCTTAACAGGAGAGATGTTGCCAAAAATGTTAATAGGAGGATTTGCTTCTGTTACTATAGTTTCTGTTATTATTGCAGGAATATTCGCAAAAATGTTATAAAAGATATATAATATATTAGAACAGAAAAAAATACTAGGAGGAATAGAATGGAGATAAAAGAGTTAGCTAAAAAATATAAAGATTATGTAGTAGGACTTAGAAGAGAGTTTCACCAAATGCCAGAACCAAGTTTACAAGAATATAAAACTTCTAAAAGAATTCAAGAAGAATTAGATAAAATGGGAGCAAAATATAAAGTAGTTGCAGGAACAGGTGTAGTAGTAGAAATTGGAGGAAAGAAACCAGGAAAAAAAGTGGCTCTTAGAGCTGATATAGATGGTTTATCAGTTAATGAATGTACAGGTGTAGATTATGCTTCAAAAAATTGTGGAATGATGCATGCTTGCGGACATGATGGACATATATCAATGCTTTTAGGAGCAGCAAGAATTCTTAAAGATATAGAAGATGAAATCAATGGAACAGTAAAATTATATTTCCAACCAGCTGAAGAAGTAGCAGCAGGAGCTAAAGCAATGATAGAAGCTGAACCGTTAAAAGGTGTTGTAGATGGTTGCTTTGGGATACATTTGTGGTCAGATATTCCAGTTGGAAAAATCTCTGTTGAAGCAGGACCAAGAATGGCATCAGCTGATGTATTAAAAATAGAAATAAAAGGAAAAGGTGGACACGGTTCTTTACCACATCAAGCAATAGATTCAGTTGTAGCTGGTTCAGCTCTTGTAATGAATTTACAACCAATAGTAAGTAGAGAAATAAGTCCAGTAGATTCAGCAGTTATAACAATAGGATCTTTCCATTCAGGAACAAGATTTAATGTAATTGCAAATCAAGCAACTTTAGAGGGAACAGTTCGTACATTCAGTAAAGATACTCAAAAGAAAGTTGAAGCTGCTATAAGAAGAGTTGTAAAATCTACTTGTGAAGCTTATAGAACAGAAGGTGAAGTTATATATAATTATGGAACAACTCCAGTAATAAATGATGAAAGATGTTCTGCTATAGCTGAAAAATCAGTAGAAAAACTTCTTGGAAAAGAAGGGCTTACAAAATTTGAAAAAATAACAGGAGCAGAAGATTTTTGTTACTTTATGGAAGAAGTTCCAGGAGCATTAGCTTTTATTGGAATAAGAAATCCAGAAAAAAATGCTGACTATCCACATCACCATGAAAAATTTAATATGGACGAAGATGGATTAGAATATGGAATGGGACTATATGCACAATTTGTAGTTGATTTCTTAAATAATTATTAATAAATAATGTGTAGATAAAAAATTAGAGCTGGAATAAAAACCAGCTCTTTTTAAATTATTATTTAACAGCGATAAGTTCTATTTCAACTTTAACATCTTTAGGAAGTCTAGCAACTTCAACACAAGCTCTAGCTGGTTTTACATCTCCAAGATATTCAGCATAAACTTCATTGATAGCTCCAAAGTCATCCATATTTTTTATAAAGCAAGTAGCTTTAACTACATCTTTAAAAGAATATCCAGCTTCGTCAAGGATAGCTTTTAAGTTTTCTAAAGATTGTCTAGTTTGAGCTTTAACATCATCAGATACTAAAGTCATAGTTTCTGGAATAAATGGGATTTGACCAGATATGTATAAAGTTCCATTTACTTCGATAGCTTGAGAGTAAGGTCCTAAAGCTGCAGGTGCTTTTGGTGTATTTATTATTCTTTTCATAAAAAATCCTCCTTAAATATTAATTGTTTCTATTTAAATGATACCATATAAAAGTTTAAAAATAAAGAGAAATTACTTTGCCTTGATAAAAAACATAATAGATGGTATAATTCTAATAAAATCAAAATAAAAAAAGGAAAATTTATGAAGAAATTTATAATCGAGCCAGAATATAATAATTTAAAAGTAGGAGAATACCTTAAAGGAATAAAAGGTTATTCTACAAGAAATTTAAGAAATGCTGATGTTTACTTAAATGGAAAAAAAGTAAAACTTGATAAAAAAATAAAAAAATTAAATAGACTTGTGGTTGTTGAAAAGGAAAAAGGAACTAATATAGCTCCTATTCCAATGGATTTAGATATAGTTTATGAGGATAAAAACTTATTAATAGTAAACAAACCACCTCAACTAGTAGTTCATCCAACTCAAAAAAAAGTTGATAAAACATTGGCTAACGGAATAGTAGATTATTTTCTAAAAACGACAGGAAAAACAGTTGTTCCAAGATTTTATAATAGACTTGATATGGATACTTCAGGGCTTATAGTTATAACTAAAAATGCTTTCACTCAAGCTTTCCTACAAGATAAAGCGAAGGTAAAAAAGTATTATCAAGCTGTTGTAGAGGGGATAGTTGAAAAAGATGAATTTTATATAGAAAGACCAATAGGACGTGTTGGAGAAAATATAAAAAGAGAGGAACTTTCTGTAGAAGAGGGAGGACAAGAGGCAAAAACTTTTGTTAAAGTTTTAAAAAGATATCCAGAAAAAAATATTTCTTTGATAGAATTAGAACTTTTCACTGGAAGAACTCATCAAATAAGAGTGCATATGTCTTTAGAGGGACATCCAATAGTTGGAGACTCTCTTTATGGACCTGAAGAACAACCTGTTCCAAGACAATTTCTTCACGCATATAAATTAATCGTAAAAAATCCTGAAACTTTAGAGGATATGACAATAGAGATTTCTTTGCCTAATGATATGAATGAGTTTTTAAATATCAAATAATAACCAAAAAAATGGTCAAAATTAATCTATCATAAAATTGACAAAAGTGTAATAAGTGCGTATAATAAGCGTATAGATTAATAGTGTACTTAAAAAAATTAATTATAATAGAAAAGAAAGATATTCAAGGAGGAATTTTAAATGGCAGTTAAAGTAGCAATTAATGGATTCGGAAGAATAGGAAGATTAGCATTAAGATTAATGGTTCAAAACCCTGAGTTTGACGTTGTAGCAATCAACGACTTAACAGACGCTCACATGCTAGCTCACTTATTCAAATATGACTCAGCACAAGGAAGATTCAACGGAACTATCGAAGTTAAAGAAGACGCTTTCGTAGTTAACGGAAAAGAAATAAAAGTATTTGCACAAGCAGATCCAGCAAACTTACCTTGGGGAGAATTAGGTGTAGACGTAGTATTAGAATGTACTGGATTCTTCACTAAAAAAGAAAAAGCAGAAGCTCATATCCAAGCAGGAGCTAAAAAAGTAGTTATTTCTGCACCAGCTACTGGAGATCTTAAAACAATAGTTTACAACGTAAACGACAATATATTAGATGGAACTGAAACAGTTATATCAGGAGCTTCTTGTACAACTAACTGTTTAGCACCAATGGCTAAAGCATTAAACGACAACTTTGGAATCGTTGAAGGATTAATGACAACTATCCACGCTTATACAAATGACCAAAACACATTAGACGGACCACACAGAAAAGGAGATTTAAGAAGAGCTAGAGCTGCTGCTGCAAACATCACTCCTAACACAACTGGAGCTGCAAAAGCAATCGGATTAGTTATCCCTGAATTAAAAGGAAAATTAGACGGAGCTGCTCAAAGAGTACCAGTAATAACTGGATCAATCACTGAATTAGTAACAGTATTAGCTAAACCAGTAACAGTAGAAGAAGTTAACGCTGCTATGAAAGCTGCTTCAACAGAATCTTTCGGATACACTGAAGAAGAATTAGTATCAAGCGATATCGTAGGAATCAACTATGGATCATTATTTGATGCTACTCAAACTAAAGTTATGACAGTTGGAGACAAACAATTAGTTAAAACTGTAGCTTGGTATGACAACGAAATGTCTTACACTTCTCAATTAATCAGAACTCTTAAAAAATTCGTTGAATTAGCAAAATAGTTCTAATTAAAGACTGATAGAAGTAACAAAATAAATACAAATGAATAACGGAACCTTATGGGTTCCGTTTTTTATAAGATAAATTATTGAAAATATATTAGGAGGACTAAAATGGCAAAACAAATCGTAACAGATTTAGATGTAAGAGATAAAAAAGTTCTTATGAGAGTGGACTTTAACGTTCCAATGAAAGATGGAAAAATAACTAACGATAACAGAATAGTTGCAGCATTACCAACTATAAAATATGTATTAGAAAATGGTGGAAAAGTTATCGCTTTCTCTCATTTAGGAAAAGTAAAAACAGAAGAAGATTTAAAAACTAAATCAATAAGACCAGCTGCTGAAAGATTAGCAGAACTTTTAGGAAAAGAAGTTAAATTCGTTCCAGCTACAAGAGGAGCAGAATTAGAAGAAGCTATCGCAAATCTAAAATCTGGAGAAATAATGATGTTTGAAAATACTAGATTTGAAGATTTAGACGGTAAAAAAGAATCTAAAAACGATCCTGAATTAGGAAAATACTGGGCATCTTTAGGAGATTTATTTGTAAACGATGCTTTTGGTACAGCTCACAGAGCTCACGCATCTAACATCGGAATCGCTGCAAACATTGGAGAAGGAAAATCTGCTGCTGGATTCTTAATGGAAAAAGAAATAAAATTCATAGGAGAAGCTGTTGATTCTCCAGTAAGACCTTTAGTTGCTATCTTAGGAGGAGCTAAAGTTTCTGATAAAATAGGAGTTATAGAAAACTTATTAGTTAAAGCTGACAAAGTTCTTGTTGGTGGAGCTATGATGTTTACATTCTTAAGAGCTTTAGGAAAAAATACAGGAACATCTTTAGTTGAAGAAGATAAAATAGAACTTGCAAAAGCATTAATCGAAAAATCTAACGGAAAATTAGTTCTTCCAATAGATACAGTAGTTGCTGCTAAATTCGATAACGATGCACCTCATACAACAGTTTCTGTTGATGAAATACCAGCTGACCAAATGGGATTAGATGTTGGAGCAGGAACAATAGAATTATTTGCAAAAGAAATAGCTGCTGCAAAAACTGTAGTATGGAATGGACCAATGGGTGTATTCGAAATGCCTAACTATGCAAAAGGAACTATCGGAGTTTGTGAAGCAATAGCTAACTTACAAGGAGCTACAACAATAATCGGTGGAGGAGACTCAGCTGCAGCTGCAATGCAACTTGGATATGCTGACAAATTCACTCACATCTCTACTGGTGGAGGAGCATCACTTGAATACTTAGAAGGAAAAGAATTACCAGGTGTAGTTTCTATTTCTGATAAATAATTATCGCTAATACAACTCAATAATATAAATAAAAATCCTTGCGAAAGCAAGGGTTTTTATTTTGTGAAAAAATATCTAAATTATTTAAAATTTTTAAATGGTTTGGATATTTTTTTTATTAATTTTATGTAAAAAAATCTTTTAATGTAAAATTAAGGTAAAAATATTAAAAGATCAGTAAAGGAATTTGTCAAACTCTAGAAACTGTTTTATACTGAAATAGTAGAACAATTTTAGGAGGAAAAAATGAAGTTAAAGAGAGATGAAAATATTGGAATACTATTTGCTCTTCCTACTTTAATAGTAACTTTTATCTTTTCTATCTACCCACTTTTTAAAACATTTATATACGCATTTTCTTTTACAGATGAAAAAGGTAAGATAGTAGAATATGCTGGTCTTGAAAATTTTTATGAATTATTTACAGATCCAGCTTTTTATTCTAGTTTAATTGCAACTTTTAAGTTTGCTATTATAACAGTTACTTTGAGCATTATGATTTCATTATTTTTAGCAATTTTGTGTAACGAAAAAATTAAGGGAATTGGATTTTTCAGAATGGTATTTTCGTCAAGTTTAGGGGTATCAATTTCTGCATCAGCATCTGTGGTACTATTTATGTTTCATCCAAGTTTAGGAATAATTAATGAAATAATAGAAATTTGTGGTGGAACTCCAATAAACTGGTTAACAGATTCAAAGTATGCTTTAATCACTGTTGCAATATCAACTATATGGATGAATATAGGATTTGGGTTTCTTGTTTTGACAGCTGGTTTACAAAATATTAGTGCTGATGTAGATGAAAGTTGTTTAATGGACGGGGCAGGATATTTTACAAAATTATTTAAAGTAACAATTCCATTACTAAGTCCAAGTATATTTTATTTAGTTATAACAACTACTCTGAAAGCTTTCCAAAGTTTTGGACAAGTAGATATATTAACAGGTGGAGGACCAAACAACTCAACAAACTTTTTAGTTTATAGTATTTATAAAACAGCCTTTTCAAACTATAGATTTGATTATGCAAGTGTTCAAGGTGTTATCCTTTTATTAATAATAGTTATTATAATGTTATCTAAATCAAAATTACAAAAGAAGGTGCATTACCAATAATGAAAAAAAATAATTTAATAATATATGTTTTACTTTTTATATCTACAATAATTATATTTTTTCCACTAATATATGCTTTACTTGCTAGTTTTATGGAAACAGGTGATATTGTTAGAGGAAATATTATTCCTAGAAGTATCCATTTAGAAAATTATCAAGAACTTATGGGAGTATTCCCAATGGGAAGATTTTTCGCCAACAGCGTAATTACTTCAACAGTTGGAATGATTTTCCAAGTAATAATTTGTAGTATGGCTGCATATGCGATAGTTTTTGTAGATTTTAAAATGAAAAAATTAGTTTCTTTTGTCATAGCACTTGCTATGTTTATACCTTGGGAAACAATATTTGTTCCAAACTACATAACAATTTTAAAATGGGGATTATTAAATAAAAGAATATCAATAGTTCTACCATTTTTAACAAGTGGACTTGGAATATTTTTAATGGTACAACAATTTAAAACTTTAAATAAGTCTTTAATTGAGGCAGCAAAGATAGATGGTTGTGGACATATGTTTATTTATTCAAAAATAGTTTTACCGCTATCAAAAGGTGTACTAAGTACATGGGCAATATATTCATTCTTACATTTATGGAATATGTATTTATGGCCTTTGATGATTTCTACAAGACCAGAATCAAGAACTATACAAATAGGTTTAAAAATGTTGAAATCTGAAGAACAAACAAACTTTGGAAGATTGATGGCAGGTGTAGTACTAGTAATAGTACCATCATTAATAGTGTTATTTTTAGGACAAAAACAATTACAAAAAGGGCTAACATCAGGAGCTCTAAAAGAATAAAATGGAGGAAATATGAAATTAAGAAAATTATCAATGTTGTTATTAGGAATGGCTTTATCAGTTGGAACTTATGCTAAAGAAAATATAGTTTTCTGGCACGCAATGACAGGAGAGGGGCAAAAAGCACTTGAAAAAATAGTAGACGATTACAATAAATCTCAAGACGAAGTAGTTGTAGATGCTATATTCCAGGGGTCATATGAAGAGTCAATAGTAAAATTTAAAGCAGTTTCAGGAACAAAAGAAGTTCCAGATTTAGTTCAAATGAATGACGTTTCAACTTCATTTATGTATAGAAGTGGAGCTGTAGTTCCAATGTATGAATTTATAAAAGAAGATAAAAATTTTGATGAAAGTAAATTAGAAGATGTTTTATTAAACTATTATAGAATTAATGGTAAATTATATTCAATGCCTTTTAACTCTTCAACAGCTATATTAGTATATAATAAAGATGCTTTTAGAGAAGTTGGATTAGATCCAGAAAAAGCTCCAAAAAGTTATAAAGAGATTGAAGAATATTCTAGAAAATTAGTAAAAACTAATAAAAATGGTGTTGTGGATAGATATGGTTTCTCAATAATATCTTATGCTTGGTTTATAGAACAACTTTTAGCAAATGACAATAGTTTATATGTTGATGAAGAAAATGGAAGAAATGGAAAATTACCAACAAAAGTAGTTTATGGAAAACAATTACCAGTTATTCTTGATTGGATGAGAAGAATGAATACAGAAAAATTAGCTACAAACTACGGTAGAGAATGGAATACAACAAGAAGTGCTTTCAACTCAGGAAAAGTTGCAATGTTTTTAGACTCATCAGCTGGAATAACAGGAGTTATAAAAAATTCTAACTTTGAAGTAGGTACAGCATTTATTCCAAATGAAAGTGGAGAATTTAATGGAAGTATAATAGGTGGAGCTTCTCTTTGGATAACAAAATCAGAAAATAAAGCAAAACAAAAAGCCGCTTGGGATTTCGTAAAATATGCAACTTCAAAAGATGTTCAAGCATTCTGGTCATCTAAAACAGGATATTTCCCAGTAAATAAAGAATCTTATGATACAGATTTAATGAAAGTAACTATGGAAAAAATGCCACAATTTAAAACTATTGTAGAAGAATTAGAAGCAACAAATAAAAATACAGCTACACAAGGAGCTATTTTAGGAGTATTCCCAGATGTTAGAGAAAAAATGGTAGAAGCAATGGAAGCTGTATCAGAAGGAAAAGATTCTAAAAAAGAAGCTCAAAATGTAGAAAAAGCTTCAAATAGAATAATATCAAGATATAATAGGATAAATAAATAGTCCGTTATTATTTTGGAGGAAAGATGTCAAAAGTAATTTTAAAAAAAGTAGAAAAAGTATATGAAAATGGATTTAAAGCAGTTTATGGAATTGATTTAGAGATAAAAGATGGAGAGTTTATGGTTTTTGTAGGACCATCTGGTTGTGCAAAATCAACAACTTTAAGAATGATAGCAGGTTTAGAAGAAATAAGCGGAGGAGAAATTTGGATAGGAGATAAATTAGTAAATGATCTTCCACCAAAAGAAAGAGGAATAGCAATGGTATTCCAAAACTATGCTCTTTATCCTCATATGACTGTATATGAAAATATGGCTTTTGGTCTTCAAATTGCAAAAGTTGATAAAGAAGAAATTGATAGAAGAGTAAAAGAAGCTTCTAAAAAATTGGAGATAACAGATCTTCTTGATAGAAAACCAAAAGAGATGTCAGGAGGTCAAAGACAAAGAGTAGCTGTTGGAAGAGCTATTGTTAGAAAACCAAAAGTATTTCTTTTTGACGAGCCACTATCAAACCTTGATGCAAAATTAAGAGTTTCAATGAGGGTAAAAATAACAGAACTTCATAAACAATTAAAAGAAGAGGGACAAACAGCCACAATGATCTATGTAACTCACGATCAAGTGGAAGCAATGACAATGGGAGATAGAATTTGTGTATTAAATAAAGGGAAAATAATGCAAGTTGACACTCCAGTAAATCTATATAACAAACCAAAAAATCGTTTTGTAGCAGGATTTATAGGAAGTCCAGCGATGAACTTTATAACAGGAAAATTAATAAAAAATTCTCAACATATGATATTCTCATTTGGCGATAAAAAATCATTAGTTATCCCTCAGAAATTTGAAGAAAAATTACTAGACTATATTGGAAAAGATGTTATATTGGGAATTCGTCCAGAACATATTTCAGTTAATGAAACAAATGAAAGTAAATCAATTCAAGGAAAAATAGGAATTGTTGAAAATATGGGAAATGAGCAATTTATACATTTTGAAATAGATGGTGTAAGTCTTGTAAGTAGAACAGAACTAAAAAAAGATGAAGTTTTAAAATACAATGATATAAAAGATTTCTATTTTGATACTGAGAAAATTCATATTTTTGACAAAGAAACAGAAATAAATATTTTATTATAAGAACAAATAAAAAACTCCACTTCTTAATCTTATTTATAGAATAAAAAGTGGAGTTTTATTTTAGTTTATTATTTTGTAAGTTCTACTAATTCGTCTTTTGATAAAAGTCCAACAGATTTTTTAACAACTTCTCCGTCTTTGAAAAGTAATAAAGTAGGAATACTCATTACTCTAAATTGAGAAGCAAGTTCTGGTTGTTCATCGACATTGATTTTTCCAACTTTAACATTAGTATATTCATTAGCGAAATCTTCTAGGATTGGTCCTAAAGCTCTACAAGGTCCACACCAAGTAGCCCAGAAATCTACTAAAACTAGTCCTTTAGAATTTAAAACTTCTTCATTAAAATTTTCTTTTGTTATATTAAGCATATTATCACTCCTTTAGATTATTTTTTATATAAAGATAAACCAACTAAAAGACATCCCTCTATAAAAGGATAATTTTTTTCTTTTAGATAAGTTATTAACTCTTCACTTTCAGCACCAGGTTGAATCACAATTCCCTTGAAAGATTTTGTACACTCTTTCATTAAACGAAGTCCCTCTTTTGAGTTGATACAAAGATCAATAACATCGATTTCATCAGGAATATCATTTAAAGATTTTAACTCTTTTCCAACAGAAAATATATTATAACCGCTATCAATCATTTTATTTTTTATAATACAAGCATATTTTTTTTCATTTAGAGTATCACCAACTATTGCAAAAGTCTTTTCTTTCATTATTTTTTCTAAATCCACCCTAGTCCCCCTTTCTTGACTTTATATATTAATTATACTATAATACATTAAAAAAAGATGTTGTTTTTACAACAAAAATAAAAAAATGGAGAAAATATGAGAGAATTTTTAGATATTATAAAAAAATCAGAACTTTTTGGAAATCTTACTAATGAAGAGATAGAGATATTATTTAGATGTCTTCAAGTAACAGTGAGAGATTATGAAAAGGGAGAGTATATTTTTAACGCTGGGGAAAAAGAAAAAGAGATAGGTCTTGTTCTTTCTGGAAAAGTTCATATTATTAATGAGGATTATTGGGGAAATAGAAATATTTTATGTGATGTTTTAGAAAGCGAGATTTTTGGAGAAGCTTTTGCTTGTGCTCAGGAAATTCTTCCAGTAAGTGTAGTGGCAATACAAAAGTCTAAGATAATGTTTATAGATTTTACTAGAATAATAAAAACTTGCTCTTTTTCAGCTTCAGTAAGAGAAATTTTAATAAGCAATCTTTTGATAATTTTATCTAAAAATAATATAATTTTAACTTCAAAGATAGAGCATATGTCTAGAAGAAATACTAGGGAAAAACTGTTATCATATCTTTCAGAACAAGCTAAGATAAATAAAAGTTCAAGTTTTTCAATTCCTTTTGATAGACAACAACTGGCTGATTATCTTTGCATAGATAGAAGTGCAATGTCAAATGAACTTTCAAAATTAAAAAAAGAGGGAAAAATTGACTTTGATAAAGAAAAGTTTAAATTATTTTGTGACGAGAATTAAGAATACAGATAAAAAAATGCTCTTTTTATGTTAGAAATTTGGCGAATTGAAAAAAAGTAAAAAAAATAAAAAAAAACTATTGAGTTTTCTCAGGTTTTTTAGTAAAATGTAGCATAAAAATTTTTTATAAAAGTGTAGAGATGATAGAATTTAAAAATCTATTAAAAGTTTAGGAATGGTAACAAATAATTTAAATAATAAAGTATTGGAGGAGTTATGAGAGAAGAGGATGTTCTTAAGGAAGAATGTGGAGTATTTGGAATTTATAATAATGGTTCCATTGAAGATTCTGGAAAGATAGTTTATTATGGATTGTATTCACTACAACACAGAGGTCAAGAAAGTTGTGGGATAGCTGTAATGGACGATATCACTGTTAAACAATATAAAGATATGGGACTTGTTCCAGATGTATTTAGCAATGATATTTTAGAAAAACTTACTGGAAAAATTGCTATAGGTCATGTACGTTACTCTACTGCAGGTGACAGTATAGTACAAAATGCCCAACCCCTTGTTTCAAGATATTTAAAAGGAGCTTTGGCAATCAGTCACAACGGAAACCTAGTTAATGCTTATGAATTAAGAGAAAAATTTGAAAATGAAGGATTCATATTCCAAACTTCAATAGACTCAGAAGTAATAGCTACAGTAATAGCAAGAGAGAGAGTAAAACAACCTTCTGTTGAAGCTGCTGTTAGTAAAATGATGGAAATAGTTGATGGAGCTTATTCATTATTAGTAATGAGTCCTAAAAAACTTATAGCTTGTAGAGATCCTCATGGATTCAGACCTTTATGTATAGGAAAATTAGATGATTCATTCATCGTAGCTTCAGAAAGCTGTGCTTTAGATGCTGTAGGAGCTAAATTCGTTCGTGATGTAGAACCTGGAGAAATAGTAGTAATAGATGAAAATGGAATGAGATCAATAACAACTCATTGTAAAAAAGTAGAGTCTAGCTTATGTATATTTGAATATATCTACTTTGCTCGTCCTGATAGCCGTATAGATGGTGTAAGTGTTTATGAAGCAAGACTTAGAGCTGGACGTCAATTAGCTAAGGAACATCCAGTTGAGGGAGATATAGTTATAGGAGTACCTGATAGTGGACTTGTGGCTGCTATTGGATATGCTGAAGAAAGTGGAATCCCTTATGGAATGGGACTTATCAAAAATCGTTATATAGGAAGAACTTTCATAAGTCCTACTCAATCAAAAAGAGAAGATGGTGTAAGAGTAAAATTAAATGCTCTTAAAGAAAATATAGAGGGAAAAAGAGTTATTTTAATAGATGACTCAATAGTAAGAGGAACAACAATAAGAAGACTTGTAAAAATATTAAAAGAAGCAGGAGCTAAAGAGATTCATATGCGTGTAACTGCTCCTCCATTCTTATGGCCTTGTTATTATGGTACAGATGTTCCTTCAAGAGATAAATTAATAGCAGTTAATCATACAGTAGAAGAGATTGCAAAAATATCAGAACTTGACAGTCTTGGATACTTAGGATTAGAAAATTTAGCAAATATTGCAGAAGGATGCAACTGTAAATTCTGTGACTCTTGTTTTAGTGGAAAATACCCTACAAAAGTAGAACTAGACAATGAGGAGGGAAAAATAAATGAAATCCAAATACGTAAGTCCCCTAACTTCAAGATATGCTAGTAAAGAGATGAGTTATCTTTTTTCGCCAGATTATAAATTTAAAACTTGGCGTAAATTATGGATAGCTTTAGCAGAGACAGAAAAAGAATTAGGACTTAATATTACTCAAGAACAGATAGATCAAATGAAACAATTTCAAGATGATATAAATTATGATGTGGCAGAAGCTAGAGAAAAAGAAGTAAGACACGATGTTATGAGTCACGTTTATGCTTTTGGAACTCAAGCTCCACTTGCTATGCCTATAATTCATCTAGGAGCTACAAGTTGTTATGTTGGAGATAATACAGATATCATCATAATGACAGAGGCTTTAAAACTTGTAAAAAAACAACTTATAAATGTAATAAATGAACTTTCAAAGTTTGCTATGAAATATAGAGAACTTCCAACTTTAGGATTTACTCACTTTCAACCAGCTCAAACTACAACAGTAGGAAAAAGAGCAACACTTTGGTTACAAGATTTGGTAATGGATTTAGAAGATTTAGATCACCAAATTTCAAAAGCAAAACTTTTAGGTTCTAAAGGAACAACAGGAACTCAAGCTAGTTTCTTAGAGTTATTTGATGGAGATTATGAAAAAGTAAAAAAATTAGATCCTATGATAGCTGAGAAAATGGGATTTGACAAATGTTTTGCTGTATCAGGTCAAACATATTCAAGAAAATTAGATAGTCAAATTTTAAATATTTTAAGTGGAATAGCACAAAGTGCTTTTAAATTTAGTAATGATATAAGACTTCTTCAACATCTTAAAGAGATAGAGGAACCTTTTGAAAAACATCAAATAGGTTCATCAGCTATGGCTTATAAAAGAAATCCTATGAGAAGTGAACGTATAAGTTCTCTAGCTCGTTATGTTATTGCTGATGCAATAAATCCTGCAATAACAGCTTCTACTCAATGGTTTGAAAGAACTTTAGATGACTCAGCAAATAAAAGAATAAGTATACCAGAAGCATTTCTTTGTATAGATGGAGTTTTATCATTGTATAGAAATGTAGTAGATGGATTAGTGGTTTATCCTAAAGTTATAGAACAACACTTAAACAGCGAGCTACCATTTATGGCAACAGAAAATATAATGATGGATGCTGTAAAAAAAGGTGGAGACAGACAAGAACTTCATGAAAGAATAAGAGTTCATTCTATGGAAGCTGGTCGTCAAGTAAAAGCAGAGGGAAAACCAAATGATTTATTAGAAAGAATAGCTAATGATAAACTATTTGGACTAACTTTAGAAGAATTACAATCAATTATGGATGCTAAAAACTTCGTAGGTTGTGCTCCTGAGCAAACAAAAGAGTTTATAGAGAATATAGTTAATCCAATTCTTGAAAAAAATAAAGAATTAATAGACAGTCACTCTGAAAGTATAAGGGTATAATTGACTAAATATATTTTTTGTTGTATAATGTAACGTAAAAATTATATTTTTAGGAGGAAAAAATATGGTAAAAGCCATTGTTGGAGCTTGTTGGGGAGATGAAGGAAAAGGAAAAATAACTGATATGTTAGCTTCAGATGCTGATGTAGTTATTCGTTTTCAAGGTGGAAGTAATGCAGGTCATACAATAATAAATGATTATGGAAAATTTGCATTACATCAAATGCCAAGTGGTGTTTTTAATGAAAATACTGTAAATATCATCGGACCTGGTGTTGCGTTTAATATTCCTTATTTTGTTAAAGAAGTAAAATATTTAAAAGATAATGGAATAAAAAATCCTAAAGTTTTAATATCTGATAGAGTACAATTATTAATGCCTTATCACATATTATTGGATACATATGAAGAAGCTAGACTTGCTGATAAAAAATATGGATCTACTAAATCAGGAATAGCACCTTTTTATTCTGATAAATATGCTAAGACAGGTATTCAAATTTGTGATTTATTTAATGAGGATATTCTAAGAGAAAGAATAGAAGCAGCTTGTGAAATAAAAAATATTTTAATAGAGCATTTATATCATAAACCAAAATTAGATCCAAAAGAGATATTTGATGAAGTAATACAATATAGAGATGTTGTAGCACCTTATATTGTAAATACAACAGAATTTCTTAATAAAGCTATAAAAGAAGGAAAAAATATTTTATTAGAGGGACAACTTGGAGCTTTAAAAGATCCTGATCATGGAATTTATCCAATGACTACATCTTCATCTACTTTAGCTGGATTTGGAAGTATTGGAGCAGGAATCCCACCTCATTCAATAGAAAAAGTTTATACAGTAGCAAAAGCTTATTCTTCAGCAGTTGGAGAAGGGGCATTTGTAAGTGAAATTTTTGGTGATGAGGCTCAAGATCTTCGTCTTCGTGGAGGAGACGCAGGAGAGTTTGGAGCTACAACTGGTAGACCAAGAAGAATGGGTTGGTTTGACTGTGTAGCAACTCGTTATGGTTGTATGTTACAAGGAACTACTGATGTAGCTTTTACAGCTATTGATGTTTTAGGTTACCTTGATGAGATACCTGTATGTGTTGGTTATGAAATCAATGGAGAGGTTACAAAAGAATTTCCAGTAACTCCACTTCTTGAAAAAGCAAAACCAGTATATAAAGTTTTACCTGGTTGGAAATGTGATATTAGAGGAATTTCTAAATATGAAGATTTACCAGAAAATGCTAGAAATTATGTAGAATTTATTGAAAAAGAAATAGGATATCCTATTGCAATAGTTTCTAATGGACCAAAAAGAAATGAAATAATATTTAGATAAAATTTAAGGGACGGCAACGTCCCTTATTTTAATCTTTAAATAATTCAAATCTATATTTTTGAGTTACTTCAGGATATTTTATTTTATCAACTTCTGAAGCAAACATTTCATAAGGTCTTGCAAAAATCCCAAAATCTCCATAAAGAGCTTGATAGATTACAAGTTTTTCTTTTGTTTCTGTGTGAGTTGCAATATAAAGTACTTTGTATAAATTTCCTTTAAAGTGCTTATAAGTTTTATTAGTTAAAATCTCTCTCATATTTTCTCCTATGTGTATATCAATAAAAATAAAAAATATAACCTTAAAAAAGGAGCTGATAATCAGCTCCGAATTTATTTTATTAGATATTGCATTTTGCTATCATTCTTTTAATTCTAGCTATAGTTCTTTCTTTACCAATTATAAAGATTAGATTGTATAAATCAGCACCTCTAGGTTCTCCAGTTAATACAGCTCTTAAAGGCATATAAACTTTTGCTGGTCCTTCTCCGATTTCTTCTAATGTATCAGTAAGAAGTTTTTTAGCTTCATCTAAAGGAATATCTTCTGATGGATAGTTTTCTATTTTTTCAAGGAATAATTTTATTGATTTTTTACCAGTTTCATCAGCGATAGCGTTATGAAGTCTTTCTATTCCTTTTCTTTCTTTTTTATCCATATCTTCAGTAACTACTGGTAATTCATATTCATCTCTAAAGTATACAGCAGCTTCATCAGCTATTTCTTTTAAAGTATGAGCGTGTTCTCTTATAATTTCAACTATTCTTTCAAGAGCAACCATCTCTTTATCAGAGATTTCTTCTCCAACAAATCCGTTAGCTCTAAAGAATGGAATAGTCATTTCAGTTAACTCTTTAAGATCTTTTAATCTCATATGTTGGTTATTTATCCAACCAAGTTTAACAAGGTCAAATACAGGTCCTCCAAGAGAAACATTATCTATATTGAAGTTGTCTTTAAATTCATCAAGAGTAAATATCTCTTTTCCTTCTCCAAAAGAGTAAGCCATAAGTCCTAAGAAGTTTAAAAGTCCTTCTTTTAAATATCCATTATCTCTATACCAGTTTAAAGATACAGGATTTTTTCTTTTTGATATTTTTGTTCTGTCACTATTTCTTAAAAGTGGCATATGGATAAATTCAGGTTGTTCCCAACCGAATGCTTTATAAAGTTGAATGTGTTTAGGAGTAGAAGAGATCCATTCTTCAGCTCTTATAACAGTAGTGATTCCCATTAAATGGTCGTCAACAACGTTAGCAAGGTGATATGTAGGGAATCCATCAGCTTTTAATAAAACTTGGTCGTCTATCTTGCTGTTTTCAAAAACTATATCTCCTCTTAGTCTATCGTGGATAACTGTTTCTCCTTCATAAGGCATTTTTAATCTTATAACATATGGTTCTCCAGCAGCTATTTTAGCTTCAACTTCTTCTTTTGAAAGACTTCTACAGTGTCCATCATATCCAGGAGCTTTTTTCATAGCTTTTTGTCTTTCTCTTAAGTTTTCTAATCTTTCTGGAGTACAGAAACAATAGTAAGCTTCACCTTTTTCAACTAATTGTTTTGCATAATCAGCGTAGATGTTAAATCTTTCAGATTGTCTGTAAGGACCACAAGGACCTCCTACATCTGGACCCTCTTGCCAGTTAAGTCCTAACCATCTAAGACTGTCAAAAATCATTTGTTCAGAACCTGGTGTATATCTATTTTGGTCAGTATCCTCTATTCTTAATATAAAATCTCCACCGTGTTTATGGGCAAAAGCTATATTAAACATAGCTATATAGGCAGTACCTACATGTGGGTCTCCTGTTGGAGAAGGAGCAACCCTAGTTCTTATTCTTCTTTCCATTTGAAATCCTCCATAATTAATATTTTTAATACATAATGAGTTTATCATATTTTTAATAATTTTAAAAGTTAAATATTGAAAAAAATATTATTTTTTATTCCATCTTAAGAAACTATTAATAAATTGATCAATATCTCCGTCCATTACAGCTCTAATATTACCAGACTCACAGTTTGTTCTGTGATCTTTTACCATAGTATAAGGTTGGAAAACATAGGATCTAATTTGGTTTCCCCAACCAATATCAGTCTGTTCTCCTTGAAGTTTTTTCATCTCTTCCTCTTTTTTCTTAATCTCAAGGTCAAGAAGTTTAGCTTGTAACACTTTCATTGCTTTTTCTCTGTTTAAAAGCTGAGAACGTTCCTGTTGACAAGTAGTAACAATTCCAGTAGGAAGATGGGTAATTCTAACAGCTGAGTCAGTCATATTAACGTGTTGTCCCCCAGCTCCTCCAGCTCTATAAGTATCTATTCTCAAATCCTCAGGTTTTATATTTACTTCAATATCATCTTCAACCTCTGGTAAAACATCAACAGATGCAAAAGATGTATGACGTTTTTTATTAGCATCAAAAGGAGAAATTCTCACAAGTCTATGAACTCCCTTTTCACATTTTAAATATCCATAAGCGAAAGTTCCTTCAACCAACAATGTGATAGATTTTATTCCCACAGAATCTCCAGCCATAAAATCAAGTTGACTGACTTTATATCCCTTTTCATTAAACCATCTTGAATACATTCTATAAAGCATATCTACCCAATCGCAAGCCTCTGTACCTCCAGCACCTGAATGGATAGTAATTATAGCGTTGTTATTATCATATTTTCCATCTAATAAAAGTTTAGTATCAAGGGTATCTATCTCATTAGCAAGAGATTTGTGTTTTTCTAAAAGTTCCCCTTCAAAATCTTCCTCTCCCATATCAATAAATTCAATAAGAACTTCTTCGTCGTGGTAAAGATTTTCGATTTTTTTATATTCTTCAACAAAATCTTTGTTTTCATTTATTTTTTTGATAATGCTCTGACTGTGATTTTTATCATTCCAAAATCCCTCCTCAGTAGTTTTCTCTTCAAGGGATTTGATAGTTTCTAATCTTTCTTCATATTTTATTGTTTTTTTGATATCTGAGATTTTAGTTTTATAAACTTGAAACTCTCTTTTAAGTTCTAAAATATCAATGTTCATTTTTTATTTTCCTCCCTCAAAAATTATCGCTACTGCTGTGGCATATTCTTTACAATGAGAAATTGAAATATCAACGAAATATTTTTTATTGTAAGATTCTATACTATTTTTAAAAATTACATAGGGTTTACCAAGTTCGTTATTTAACACTTCAATATCAGTTAGAGAAAACTCTCTAAAACCAGTTCCAAGTCCTTTAGAGATAGCCTCCTTTGCAGCAAATCTACCTGCAAAAAACTCAGCTCTACTACCTTTTATTTCAAATAATTTTATTTCATTCTCTGTAAAAACTTTAGTGATAAAATTTGCTTTTTTTGTTGCTTTTTCTATTCTATTTATTTCAATAATATCATTTCCAATTCCGATAAAATTCATATTCTTCCTTAAATTATTTCATAAATTTTTTTAGCATTTTCAGTAGTGATTCTTAAAACTTCTTCAACAGGAATATTTTTTATTTCAGATATTTTTTTTACTACATACTCTGTGTATATAGGTTCATTTCTTTTTCCTCTGAAAGGGACAGGAGTAAGATATGGGGAATCAGTTTCAATAACTAATTTTGAAATATCTATCTTATTCACAAACTCTACAGTTTTTTTAGAATTTTTAAAAGTTAAGACTCCACCGACACCAAAATAATAATTGCTAGGGATATTCATTGCACTTTCAAAACTTCCAGGATAACAATGAACAATTCCTCTTACATTAGGAAATTCATTTAATATCTCAATAGTATCAGCCATAGCATCTCTTGAGTGGATTATAACAGGAAGATTTAATTTTTCGGCAAGTCTCATCTGTTTTCTAAATCCCTCTTTTTGAACTTCTTTTTCATCTTCCATCCAATAATAATCAAGTCCTATCTCTCCAATAGCCACTACTTTTTTATTTTTAGATAGTTCTATTAATTCTTTTTCAACTTCATCATTATACTCAGAAATTGAAGTTGGATGAACTCCTATTGCAGAATAGATAAATGGATAAGTATTGCTGTATTCTACACTAGTTTTTGAAGATGGTAAATCAAATCCAACATTTACAACAAACTCCATTTTTTCTTCTATTCTTTTTAAAACTTCTTCTCTATCTTCATTGAATCTTTCATCATCAAGATGACAATGAGTATCAACAAACTTCATATTTTCGCATCCTTTCTATTAAAAAAATTTTTTAATTTAATATATATTTTACCTTAAATCTCCTTTAAATGCTAGTATTTTTACAAAAATTAACAAAAAAATATTTTTTTTCAAAAAAAGCTTGCAATTTTTTTTAAAATATTGTATCATTTTGCACAAGAAAAAAATAAAAAAAGAAGGAGGTTCTAAGATGAACTTATTAAGCAACTTAAATCTAATAATAAGCATAATAACAATAATTGTCATGTTGGTTATAATAATTATAAGCAATAAATTTTTGCGTACTTTAGATTGTTGCACAGTTCAAAGGAACTTCATTAGAAATAAAATTTTTATATAGTTTTTTATAAAATAAATTTTTAATGTGAAGAGCAATCTAAAGAGGTTGCTCTTTTTTTATTAAGGTTATTAAAAATATTAAATATATAATTGATGGAGGTAGTTATGAGATTTGTAAACAAACTAAGTGATTTTTTAGGAAAATATTTTATCGGATTGGTAGTTACTATGGCTGTTGTAGCACTGGTTTTACCACAACCATTTTTAACTTTGGGAAAAATGAAACCTTTTGGTCAGCCAATAGTTAATGTTGGACTAGGAGTTATTATGTTTGTTATGGGATTGACATTAAAAGTAGAAGATTTTAAAGTAGTTTTCACAAAACCAAAAGAAGTTTTAGTTGGTTGTACAGCTCAATTTGTTGTTATGCCATTTTTAGGATATTTTTTAGCAAAAGCTTTTCATTTACCTAGTGAATTAGCAGTTGGATTAGTTTTACTTGGAACTTGTCCAGGAGGAACAGCAAGTAATGTTATGACTTATTTAGCAAAAGGAGATGTGGCATTATCAGTTGGAATGACAACAGTTTCAACTTTACTTTCTCCACTTCTTACACCAGCACTTACTCTGTTTTTAGCAGGACAATGGGTAGAAGTTAATGCAATGGCAATGTTTTTAAGTATTGTACAAGTAGTTTTAGTTCCAATTTTATTAGGATTGGTAGTTCATTATTTCTTAGATGATTTAGTTACAAAATATTCAAAAGCTTTAGTAATTTTACCAATTGTTTCTATCATCTTAATAATGGGATTATGCGTAGCACCAAACAAAACTAATTTAATGAATTCAGGAGCTTATTTAGTTTTAGCAGTTTGTCTTCATAATTGGGGAGGATTTTTACTTGGATATTTAGTTGGAGAGTTCAGTGGAATGACAGATGCTCAAAAGAAAGCTCTATCAATAGAAGTTGGATTACAAAATTCAGGTTTAGCAGTTGGACTTTCAGCACAATTTAATAATCCATTATGTACTTTACCAGCAGCAGTAGCAACAGTAAGTCATCAATTATCAGGTTCAGTACTTGCTAATGTTTTTTCAGGAAATGTAAATTTCAATTTAGAATTTTTAAAATTAAGAAAAGTAAAAGTTGTTAAAACTAAAATTCAATAAAAAATAAAAAAATTAATTATATAAGACTAACTATTAAATGTCAAGTCAAAAATAAAAAAATTAAATAAATTTGTTAATTTAAAAAAATGCATCACA
>NZ_JADYTX010000038.1 GCF_021531475.1 Fusobacterium perfoetens
AATATAAAAATAGTATATTTAAAAAGTGAAAAGTTAGAAAAAATTATAGAAAATATTAAAAATAAAAAGAAAAATATTTTCTATAAAATTCTATATAATTTATTAATGAATTATGAAAAAATAGAAATGGCAAGAAATGTAAATAAATATATATCTCTTAATAAAGATGCTAAAATGTTTATAGATTATTCAGGAACGGCTACAAAATACATTTCTAAAATAAATATAGAAAGAAAAATTTATTGGAACCATCTTTCAATAGAAAAAATGAAGCCTTCTAAAAGAGTAAGAATGTTGAAAAGATTAAATAATTATACTCAAATAGTTGCTATTTGTGAAGAAATGGCTCAAGAGATAAAAACTATATTTCCAGAATTAGCTTATAAAGTAAAAGTAATTTATAATTTCATAGATGAAGAAAAAATTAAGTTAAAAGTGGAAGAGGATAAAAAATTAGAAGAAGAATTATTAAAAGAAAAATATTGCATTTCAGTTGGAAGATTAAGTGAGCCAAAGGATTATAAAACTACAATACAAGCTTTTAAAATTTTAAAAGAAAGAGGAATAAAAGAAAAATTATTTATTATTGGAGATGGAAATTTAAAAGAAAAATTAAATAAATTGATAAAAGAGTTAGATTTAGAAGGACAAGTATTCTTATTAGGAATGAAAGAAAATCCTTATTTATATATGAAAAACGCTGATATACTGATACACAGTTCTAGAAAAGAGGGATTTCCGATGGTTTTATTAGAAGGAATGTGTGTAGGTGTTCCAATAATTTGTTCAAATTTTAAAACGGGTGCATATGAATTAATAGAAAAAGAAAGAAATGGAGAAATATTTGAGATAGCTAATTACGAAGAGTTGGCTAATAAGGTAGAAAGTTTATTAAAGAATAATGAATTAAGAAAAAATTATATTGAAAAATCAAAGAAATTTACAGAAAGATTTTATATAGAAAAAATTATAAATAAATATAAGAATTTTATTGAAGAATTATAAAAAATAAAATATTTAAAATATAATCAGAAGGTAAAAATTTTGCTTTATAAAAAATTGTTATTTATATTTTTTTAAGGGGGAGAATATAATAATGAAAGGAATAATTTTAGCAGGGGGAAGTGGAACTAGACTTTATCCACTTACAATGGTAACTTCAAAACAACTTTTACCAGTTTATGATAAACCAATGATATTTTATCCATTATCAACTTTGATGTTAGCAGGAATAAAAGATATTTTAATTATTTCAACACCACAAGACTTACCAAATTTTAAAAAACTTTTAGGAAATGGAAGTCACTATGGAATAAATTTAAGTTATGCAGAGCAACCTAGTCCTGATGGTTTAGCAGAAGCTTTTTTAATAGGAGAAGAATTTATTGGAAATGATTCTTGTGCAATGATACTTGGAGATAATATTTTTTATGGAGCAGGGTTGTCAAAACATTTGAGAGGGGCTGAGTCAAAAAAAGTTGGTGCAACAATTTTTGGATATTATGTAAATGATCCAGAGAGATTTGGGATTGTAGAATTTGATTCAAACGGAAAAGCAATCTCAATAGAGGAAAAACCAGAAAATCCAAAATCAAATTATTGTGTAACGGGATTATATTTTTATGACAATAGGGTTGTAGATTTTGCAAAAAAGGTAAAACCATCTGAAAGAGGAGAATTAGAGATAACAGATCTTAATAAAATGTATCTTGAAGATGGAAATCTTAATGTGGTGACACTTGGAAGAGGTTATGCTTGGTTTGATATGGGAACTGTAGATTCGTTAGCTGAAGCAACAGAGTTTATAAAAGTCATAGAAACTCGTCAAGGAATACAAATTGCATCTTTAGAGGAGATAGCTTATCTTAATAAATGGATAGATAAAGAAACTCTTTTAGAATCAGCTAAAAAATATGGAAAATCAAATTATGGTCAATATCTTTTAAAGGTAGCAGAGAATAAAATAAGATATTAAAGAGAGAAGAATATGAAAGTAATAGAAACAGAAATTAAAGATTTGTATATGATAGAACCTCAAGTTTTTGGAGATAATAGAGGTTGGTTTATGGAGAGCTGGTCTCAAAAGAAAATGGAAGAGGCAGGTTTATTTTATAATTTTGTTCAAGACAGTCACTCTTTTTCTGAAAAAAAAGGAACTCTTCGTGGATTACATTTTCAAAAAGGTAGCTCATCTCAGGCAAAACTTGTAAGATGTGTAAGAGGAGCTGTTCTTGATGTGGCAGTAGATCTTAGAAAAAATTCAAAAACTTACAAAAAATGGGTTGGTTGTATTTTATCAGAAGAAAATAAAAAACAATTTTTAATACCTAGAGGATTTGCTCACGGATTTTTAACTTTGACTGATAATGTTGAATTTGTTTACAAAGCTGATAATTACTATGACCCACAATCTGATAGAAATATTATTTGGAATGATGAGGAAATAAATGTTGATTGGGGAATAGAAAATCCTATTTTATCAGAAAAAGATAAAAAAGCCCCAAAATTATCAGAAAGTGATGTGGATTTTTAAAATACAGGGGGAAAAATTTTGAATAGAGATTTGACAAAAGGAAATATCACAAAGACAATGCTTTTATTTGCTCTTCCTATGATAGCTGGAAATATTCTTCAGCAGTTTTATAATATAGCAGACACATTTATTGTAGGAAAATTTTTGGGAGCAGATGCTTTGGCAGCAGTAGGGTCTTCCTACGCTCTTATGATATTTCTTACATCTATTCTTTTGGGACTTTGTATGGGAAGTGGAGCTTTATTTTCTATAAGATTTGGAGAGAGAAATGAAGAAAAATTAAAATCTAGTATTTTTGTCTCATTTTTTCTTATTTTAGCCGTGACAGTTGTGATAAATATATTTTCTTTTGTATTTATTAATAAAATTATAAATTTTATGAGAATACCAGAAAATATTTTTAAGATAACTAAAGATTATCTTTGGATAATTTTCTATGGAATAGGTTTTACTTTTTTATATAATTTCTTTGCCTCTCTTTTAAGAGCTTTGGGAAATTCTGTAGTTCCACTTATTTTTTTAGCTATATCGGCTATAACAAATATAGTTCTTGATTTATGGTTTGTAATTGAGCTTGGCTGGGGAGTAAAAGGAGCTGGAGGAGCTACTGTTATTGCTCAAGGAATATCAGGAGTAGGAATTGCAATCTATACATATTATAAATTTTCGTGGATATTTTCAGGATTTTCAAAAAAATTTTTTAGTAAAAATATATTAAAAGAGATTTCTCAATACTCATTTCTTACTTGTGTGCAACAATCTATAATGAATTTGGGAATTCTTATGGTACAAGGTTTAGTTAATAGTTTTGGTACAGTGATTATGGCAGCTTTTACAGTGGCAGTAAAAATTGATTCCTTTGCTTATATGCCAGTTCAAGATTTTGGAAATTCTTTTTCAACTTTTATTGCACAAAATTATGGAGCAGGAGAGAGTAAAAGAATAAAAGAGGGAATAAAAAATGCTATTAAAGTCTCAACTCTTTTTTGTATTTTTATTTCTGGGGTTGTGTATATTTTTGCAGAAAAACTTATGTTAATATTTGTACAGCCAAATGAAATAGAAATTATTGAAGAGGGAATAAAATATCTTCGTATAGAGGGAGTATTTTATTGGGGAATAGGTTGTTTATTTCTTTTGTATGGATTTTTTAGAGCTATTGAAAAACCGGGAATATCTCTTATTCTTACAATAGTTTCTTTAGGAACAAGAGTTGTACTTTCATATTCTTTGGCAGGGATACCAGCTATAGGAGTAAAAGGAATATGGTGGTCTATCCCAATTGGTTGGATTTTAGCAGATGGAGTTGGATTTTTTTATTATCTAAAAAATAAAAGAAATCTTGATAAGAGAAAAGAATTGTAATTTTTGGTATTGGTGTTAAAAAATGCTGATACCATTTTTTTATTTAGATATTTTCAGTACTTTAATAACCGATATATTTCAATGTACCTCGCAACTTAGAAACATTTCATTTGAAAAAAAATCTAAATATGATATAATAATTACAATAGAACAAAAATAATAGAAGAAGGAGAAAATATTATGATAAAATATATATTATTATCATTACTCGCATATTTTGCTGGTTCTATCCCAAGTGGTGTTTGGATAGGAAAGACATTTAAAGGAATAGATATAAGAACAGTGGGAAGTAAAAACTCAGGGGCGACAAATGCTTATAGAAATTTAGGGGCAGTCTATGGGCTTATGACATTAGTGATAGATGCTTTAAAAGGTTATTTGCCACTTTTGATTTCTAGTAAAATGGGAGTATCTGAAAAATATATTGTTGTCATTGGTCTTATAGCGATACTAGGACATTCTTTTTCTTGTTTTCTAAATTTTAAAGGAGGAAAAGGGGTTGCAACAAGTTTAGGAGTATTTTTATTTTTAGCTCCAAAAGCTATTGGTATTGCCACACTAGGATTTTTAATAGTTGTTTTCTTCACAAGATATGTATCACTTTCTTCAATTACAGCAGCTATAATTTTGCCAATAATGACAATGATTCTACCTGCAAAAGATGGAGTGGACAAATTTACCCTATCAATACTTAGTGTTTTTATAGGGGTTTTCGTTATATACAAACACAAAACAAATATAACAAGACTTTTAAATGGAACAGAATCGAAAATAGTATTTAAAAAATAAAATAGGAGGTAGGCAAAATATAATTGCCTAAGGATTTTATGGAAAAAATAGTAGTAGTAGGATCAGGTAGCTGGGGGACAGCTTTAGCTTTGACACTGGCTAGAAAAAATTGCTTTGATGTTGTTATGTGGGAATATAACAAAGAATTAGCAGAAAAATTAGAAAAAACAAGAGAAAATGAACTTTTACCGGGGGTAAAATTTCCAGATAATTTACATGTAACAAACGAAAAAGAAAATCTTTTTAAAGATGCCAAAGTGGTTATATTTTCAATTCCATCACAAGTATTAAGAGGTGTTGTGGCTCAATTCTCTAATCAATTAAGAAGTGATCTGTTGATAGTTAACACAGGGAAAGGGTTAGAAATTTCAACAGGAATGAGACTTTCTGATGTTATAAAAGATGAGATTTTTGGTAAATATCATAATAATATAGTTGTACTTTCTGGACCAACTCACGCAGAAGAAGTAGCAATGGGATTACCTACTACGATAGTTGCAGCTGGAAAATATGAAAATGCTAAAAAAATTCAAGAGATTTTTAATTCAAAAGTATTCAGAGTATATGTAAATGAAGATATGATTGGAGTGGAACTTGGAGGAGCTGTTAAAAACTGTCTTGCTTTAGGAGCAGGGATTGCAGATGGAATGGGATTTGGAGACAATACAAAGGCTGCACTTATTACTCGTGGAATAAAAGAGATGATAAGATTTGGAGAAAAATGTGGAGCTAATCCAGAAACATTCAATGGACTTGCAGGAATAGGAGATTTAATAGTTACTTGTGCAAGTAAACATAGTAGAAATAGATATGTAGGAGAAAAATTAGGAAAGGGAGAAAAACTTTCTGATATTTTAAATGGAATGAAAATGGTAGCTGAGGGAGTACCTACTGTAAAAGCTGTGTATGAAAAGGCGAGAGAATTAAATGTTCCAATGCCAATAACAGAGGCTATATACAAAGTTATATATGAAGATAAAAAAGCTACTGAAATGGTAGAGGAGTTAATGACACGTGAATTAAAAGAAGAATTTTAGCTTGGGGTGGTACTAATGGAAGAAAAGGATCTAGTAGCTATTTATTTGAATGATATAAGGAAATATAAAATATTAACCAAAGAGGAAGAAGAGCAACTGCTTCTAAAAGTAAAAGCTGGAGATATAGAGGCAAAGAATAAATTGATTGTGTCAAATCTTCGTCTTGTTGTTAGTATTGCCAAAAGTTATTTGAATAAGAAGATGTCTTTGATAGATATGATTAGCGAGGGAAACATTGGACTTATTCACGCAGTTGAAAAATTTGATACGGATAAAGGATATCGTTTCTCAACATATGCTGTTTGGTGGATAAAACAGTCCATTAGTAAGGCTCTTATTAATAAAGGAAGGGAGATAAGAGTTCCGTCTTATAAATATGATCTTTATAATAAAATAAATAAATTTATTTTAGATGAGATGGTAAGAACTGGAGAATATCCCACAAATGAAGAGGTTGCTGAAAAATTAAATCTAAAACTAAAAACTGTGGAAGATGCAGGTCTTGATTTTCAAGAGATAATGTCTTTAAGTGAAGAAGTAGGAGAAAATATTTTCCTAGAAGATACTTTGGCTATCCAAGATAAAACAGATATAGAAAAAGATTTTATAAATAAAATGGGTAGAGAAAAAGTTAAAAATATGGTAAATGATCTTACTACTAGAGAAAGAGAGATATTAAAGAGAAGATATGGTCTTGATGGCTATGATATCCATACTCTTGAAGAGATAGGGGAAACTTTTAGTATAACTAGAGAAAGAGTAAGACAACTTGAGAAAAAAACATTGGAAAAATTAAGAAAAAAATATAGGAAAGATCTATACAATAATCTTTTTATTTAGAATTTGGGAGGAAGAATGTTTGTAAAGATAGATAGATTAGAATTTCTAAAAAAGTTAAGAATTGTTGAAAAGGCAATATCTGAAAATAAGGTAAAACCTATAATAGGGTGTGTGTACCTAAAGGCTAAAGATGGGAAAATAACTTTTTATGGAACTAATTTAGAAATAACAATGGTATCAACAGCTGAGGCTTTAGTATTAGAAGATGGAGTTGTGGCTTTTCAACCTCAACTAATAGATGAATATGTAAAAGAGCTATCTGAAAAAGAACTATCATTAAAAGTCCAAGGAAATGGGCTTGTGATAGAGACTGAAGATTCATCAACAGAGTTTTCTACAATGAATGCTGAAGAATATCCAAAGATTGAATATTCTTATGATGAGGCTGAAAGTTGGTTTACAATAGAGGGGCAAAGACTTTTAAGTGTTTTTGAAAAAGTAAAATATTCGGCAGCTACTGGAAGTGAAAATCTAGCAATGAATTGTATAAGATTAGAGGCTAGTGACAAGGTAGCAAGATTTATAACAACAGATACTTACCGTATGACTTATTTAGAGCAAGAGATTGATACAGATTGTAAATTAAATATAAGTATTCCTTTAAATTCTGCTGACGCTATAACAAAACTTTTAAAAGTAGAGCCATTAGAAACTATAAAAGTATTATTCAACAAAAATTATATTTATTTTATAAGTGGAGAGACAGAGATAATTTGTAGAATTATTGAGTTAACTTTCCCAAATTATAGAGGAATTTTAGAAGGAGCTACTTATAATAAAAAATTTATTATAAAGAATGAAGAGTTTTCTAAAATATTAAAAAGAGTTCAAATCTTTGTAAAAAATAATACAGATGCTAAAAATGGAGCGTTATTAGAATTTTCTGATAAAAGACTTTTGATAAGTGGTACAAGTAGTATAGCAAAAGTTGTGGAAGATATTAAGATAGACTATGAGGGTAGTCCACTAAGAATATCTTTAAATGTAAAATTCCTATTGGAGTTTATGCAAAACTTAGATAATGAGAAAAATATAATCATAGAATTAAAAGAGGCAAATAGCTCTGTAAAAATCATAGAAGAGGGAAATGATAAATATATATACATTGTTATGCCACTAGCTCTAAAAGATTAAGAATTGAAAAATAAAGGAAAGGGGAAAAACCTTTCCTTTTTTTTGTAAAAAAATTACACAAGAAATTGAAATAGCGATAAAAATATGATATAATTTGGTGTATAAAAAAAATTCTACATGGGGTAAAATTATGACCAAATTTTTTAAAAATATTATGACGAAATTGGTATATAATTATTATTTTGTATGTTATTTTTTTGAAGAGAAAATCTTAAAAGACCAAAAAGCTTTCAATAAATTTTCTTACAAATTAGTAAATTATAACAATAGAAGAGTTTTAAAAAATATCAAAGGGAAATCCCCTAAAAAAATTTCTATCTTACTACCACATTGTCTTCAAAATGAAGATTGCATATTCAAAATAACTTCTGATGTAAAAAATTGTAAAAAATGTGGGAAATGTAAAATGGGAGATTTCTTAGCTTTGAAAGAGGAATATGGTTTATCTGTAAAAGTGGCTACTGGGGGAACACTAGCAAGACTTTATCTTAAGAAAGAAAGACCAGATTTTATAATAGCAGTGGCTTGTAAAAGAGATTTAGTGACAGGAATATTTGATATGTATCCAATGAATGTTTATGGAATATTCAATATAATAAAAGACTCTCCTTGTGTAAATACAGATGTGGATATTAAGGAGATAAGAAAAGTCTTAAATAATGTTTTAAATAAAGGAGAGTGAAAACTTGTGAGAAAAAATGCTACAAAGATATTAATATTTTCTTTATTTATTAGCAGTTTAGCTTATGGTGGAATGAAAGAAGACATAATTTTTCTTAATGAGTTATATGGTCAAGGAAGATATGAGATGGCTATTCAAGAATCAAAAAAATTCTTAAATATCTATCCAAAATCAAAATATAACAAAGATTTATGTAAAAGAATTGGGATTATAAGCTATCTAAATGGAAACTATGAAGAGTCAAAAACTTATTTTAATAAATATATGACAGAGTATAAGATAAAAAAATCTGAAAAAAATGAGGCTTATTCATATCTTTACAGAATCGCTCTTTTAGAAAATGATAAAACAAAATCAGGTTATTATAAAAATATAATAAGATTAGACGAAGAAGTAAACGAGATGACAGACTACGAAAGTGGAATTATTCTTCTAAATAATGGAAGAAATGAAGAGGCACTAGCTCATTTTAACGAGGCAATTTCTTTACAAGGAGCAAACTTAGAAAATTCTTATCTTTATAAATCTTTGGTTCTTTTAAACCTTGGAAGACATCAAGAAGCTTTAAACTCTGTAAACGTATATAATAATATGAATATTAAAAATAAAGATTTACCACTTATAACATATCTTTATGGAGTTTTAAACTATAGACTAAACAATATAAATAAAGCTATTGAATATTTAGAATCAGGTTTAAAAAACTTTCCAAATGATTCTTATAGTCTAAAGGGAAAATTAGTTTTAATAGAGATATACTTAAATAGAAGTGAGGCAACAAAAGCTCTAAGACTTTATTCAACTCTTACAGATAAAGCTGATATAGTAAAAGCCTCAAAAGTTTTTGGAAGTTTCTTTATAACTAAGGGAGAATATACAAGAGCTATTGACTTCTTTGATAAGATACCAACTAAAGACCAAGGAACTCAATATGCTTATGCCTATGCTTATTTTAAAGAAAATAACTTCGATAGAGCAATCAAGGAATTTAAAAAGATTGACTCTCCAAAATATAAAACAGATGCACAATATTATGAGATTTTATCATATTACAATCTTAAAAATTATGCTGAGGTTTTAAAATATGAGCCAACTCTTAACGACTATCTAATGGACAGTAAAAAATATAATGATGTTAGAGTTGTATTTGCAAACTCAGCTTATGAGCTAGAAGAATATCAAAAATCTTATGATTATTACTGCGAAGTTTATAAAGATTACCCAGAGCTTGAAAATCTTTATAGAAAAATGGTAGTTGGAAGAAAATTAGATGATGATAAATTAATGGAAAGTATCTTGGCAGAGTATAAGGAAAAATATCCAGAGGATAAAACTTATAAAAAAGATATCTATACTCTTTTAGGAGAGTTCTATTATAAAAATAAAAATATGGCAAAGGCTGAAAATACTTATAAAGAGTTTTTAGCCACAGAAAATGAAGTTGGAATGACTAACAAACTGGTAGATCTTTTAGTAAATGAGAAAAAATATACTGAGGTTTTAGAATATCTAAATACTTTAGAGCCAACAGATGACAATGAGTACCTAAAAGGTATTGCTTATATGGGAATAGGAAACTATCCAAAAGCTAATGAGTTTTTTGGGGAACTTAATAAAAAAGAGGGAATAGACCCTAAATTAGATGAAAAAGTAAGATATTCAACAATAAAAAATAATTTCTTATGGGAAAAATATCAAACAGTTTTAACTGATGGTAGAGCTTATATTTCAAATAAAGAGGCTTATAGAATAGATGATATTATAGATATTATTGGTATCTCTTATTATAGAATGGAAAACTTCAAAAGAGCTAGAGAATATTTTACAATCTTACAAAAATATAGAGGAAGATATTCTTATGCTAAGTATCAAATAGCTGATACATATTTTGCTGAGAAAGATTATGTAAAAGCTCTAGAGTTATTCCAAGAAATTGGAAATGATAAAAAATATCAAAAAGATTATAGAGAGGGAGCAAACTATTGGAAACTTCAATGCTATTTATCTCTAAATCAAGTTGATAAATTCTTGGGAGAGAGTGAGATTTTTGCTAAGACTTATCCAAAATCAACATATATGAAAAATCTTATGATAATAAGAGGAAAGGTATTAGTTGAAAAAGGAGATATGTCTAAAGCTTTGGAAGAATATAAAAATCTATATGCTAAGATGACTAGCAAAGATGAAAAAGATTCTACATTAGAGAAAATAATTGATATTACTCTTCTATCAAATGATAAGAAAGAGGCAAAAGTTTGGATAGATAAACTAAACGATACTTATAAAAAAGCTTATTACAGTTCAGTTTATTATAGAAGTCAAGAGATGTTTGACGAGGCTAGAAAGTCAGAAAAAGTTCTTCTTAAATCAAAAGATTATAAAGATTATGCTTTAAAAAATCTAGCTGATGACGAATATTCAAGTCAAAAATATAAAGAGGCTTTAAAATATTATCAAGATATAGACAAATTAGATATAAGTTCTTATAAAGACTATGCTCTATATATGATTGGAAATATATATACTAAAGAAGGAAAACTTGGTGAGGCTGAAGTAACTCTTACAAAAGTATTTGTACTTTATCCACAAAGTGATTATGTAATACCAGCTCAAATAAAATTAGCTGAAGTTTATGAAATGAATAAAGATTATAAAAAAGCTGTATCTGCTTATGAAGAGATAGACAGAAATCCAAAAGCTAGTGAGTATCACGAATTTATTTTAGAAAAACTATTATATATAAGTTTACAACAAGAAAATAAAGAAAATGTTGTAAAATATTATGATGAGTTAAGTAAGATAAATAAATTGTCAGCTGATAAATACAAAGATATAGTTGATAAAATCAAAGTTTTAGAAAATGAAGTTGAAGTAGAAGGAGAATCTTCTGAAATCGAGAAAGCTGAGATGTCAGTAAAAGAGGATATACAATCTAATGAGATAAAATCAGAAGTAAAAGAAGTACCAGTTGAAACTAAAGAAGTAACTGAAACAAAAAAATAAAAACTTAAGGAAAAATAAAAACGGAGGTAAGGAATGAAAAAAACTGTTTTATTATTAATGTTAGCAATGAGTTTAGGAGTTTATTCAGCAGAAAATCAGGTAGTTCAACAAAGCAATGTTTTAATAGACAAAGAGGTTACTGGAGTAAATAAAGATACTCTAGAAGTTAGAGAAATAAAAGAAGAGGGGCTAGAGTTAGAACAAGAAAAAGTAGACGCTACAAGACTAAATGTATCTAACAAAAAATTAAAAGAGGAAAAAGAAGCTAATTTATTAAGAGAAGATGAAAAATTAAAAAAAGAATTATCTGGAGATGTTGAAAAAGAATCATCTATTTGGAAAGTTATATTAGGAATATTAGCAGTAGCTGGAATAGCAGTAGCTTTATAATTAGGAGGACAATAGAAAATGTATTGGATAGAAAAAGGTGGAATATTGATGTACTTCATAGCAGGTATGTCTATTCTAGGAACAACAGTTATTATTGAGAGATTTTTTTACTTTATTTTATCAGAGAGAAACAAATTTGATGATATAAGAGATAGGTTTCAAAAATATTTAGAAGAAAATGATATAAAAGGTGCTATTGAATTTTTGGGAAATTCTAAATCTGCTAGTGGTAGAGTTGTAAAAGATGTATTAGCTATCTGGGCAAAAACAAAGACAGCTAATATAACTACTTTAGAAGAAAAAGCTAGAGAGTCAGCTCTATCAGAAATAAGTCGTCTAGAAAAAAATATGTGGGTTTTATCAATGGTAGCTCACGTAACACCACTTTTAGGACTTTTAGGAACAGTTACAGGTATGATAAAAGCTTTCCAAGCAGTAGCAATTCACGGTACAGGAGATGCAGCAGTTTTAGCAGAAGGAATATCTGAGGCACTATTTACAACAGCTGGAGGATTATTTGTAGCAATTCCTGCTATGATAATTTACAACTATTACAATAAAAAAATCGATAATACTATTAATGATATGGAAAAAGCAAGTACAGAGGTTATCAATTACTTTAGGAGATAGGTTATGAAAATAGAAAGATATAGAAGAAGAAATAATCAAAATATTATTTTAGAAATGACTCCTCTTATAGACGTTGTCTTTCTTTTATTGATATTTTTCTTGGTAGCGACAACTTTTGAAGATATTGATACAGGAATAAAAATTGATTTGCCTCAATCTACAATTAGAGAGGTAAAAACAGTAAAAGAAGTACAACTTAGCTTGACAAATTCAAAAGAGATTTTCCTAAAATACCAAGATGGAAAAGAAAATAAAAAAATTCTTATAAAGAAAGCTAACTTAAAGAGAGAGTTATCAAAAGTGTTAGCTGAATCAGAAAATAAAGCTGTTGTAATAAGTGGAGATAAAACACTTGATTATGGATTTATAGTGGAAATTATGACTCTTTCTAAAGAGGCAGGTGCAGAGCAACTAGATATAGATACAGTATTTCAAAAATAGGAGTTGAGTGTTGTGGGAATTAAGAAAAATGATTTTTTATCTTTTATTGTAGCCTCAGCTCTTAATATAGGACTTATACTGATATTGCCTAGTTTACAAACAGAAGATGTAGGAGATAAGAAGTTAAAAGTTGGTCTTGTAGCCTTAGAAAAAGAGAAAACATATTCTAAAGCAAATAATAAGACTCTTCCAGCAAAAGAAAAGACTGAAAAGAAAGAGATAGTAAAAACAACTACTGATAAAGTTATAGAAAATAAAGTAGAAGTTAAGAAAGAGAAAAATTTAAGTCTTGTGGAACTTTCAAAGTCAATACAAGCACCATCTTTTGAAATTATTTCTACTCAAAAGGAAAAAACTTTCAAGAAAAATAATCAATTAGAAAATGCTGCAATGTCTTATAAAAAAGAGCTTAAATATGAGAGAGAGGACAATCCTGGATTAGAAAAAGAAAAATCTGTTTTTAGTGACTCAAAAATAATAGATAAAATTATGTCTAATACAGAAGATGAAAATTTAACATTAAATTCTGATAAAAATCTTTCTTTTGAAAATATAAAAGTTGATAAAGGAAGAGTGGAAGGATTACCTAGTGGATATAAATTAGGACTTGAAGATGGAGATATTATTGCTAGATGGGATTCTTCCAATAAAGAACCTGTTTATCCAGAAAAAGCGGAACTTAGAGGATTACAAGGAACTGTAAAAGTAAGACTTGATGTAAATGAAAAGGGAGAAGTCCTAAGCCTTACAATTATAAAAGGAAGTGGAGTTCCTGAGATAAATAGAGCTATAGAAAATATTGGACGTACTTGGAAAATATACTTAAGTAAACATGGACTAAGAATAAAAGGAAAAGTTATATTAGATTATACTTTCAAATTAAAAGGAGTATAATAAAGGAGAGAAAGCAGATGAACATATTAGGATTTAGAATAGAGGTTGAACTAAAGGAAAAGCTAGAAAATAATATAGATAATGAAATCAAAGTTGTAGAAAATGTAACTGATTTTATAGAAGCTTTAAAAGATAGAAGATATGAATGTGTATTGGTAGAGGAGATGCAACTTCCTGTTGATACTTTGATAAATATTATAAAAAAAATAGAGGAATTTCAAAAGAAAGCTGTTATAATAGTTTTAGGTCAAAGTTCAAACTTAAAAGTTGTAGCTGGAAGTATTAAGGCAGGGGCTTATGATTATATTTTAAAGCCAGTTGAAACTGATGAGATAATAAAAATTATAGAAAAATCTGTAAAAGATCATAAACTTATGGCAGAGAGAGTGGATAAAAATAAAAATACTGGTGAAAGACTTATCGGACAAACTAAAGAGATAGTTGAGGTTTATAAAAAAATAGGAAAGGTTGCTATAAGTAGAGTTCCAGTTCTTATAGTTGGAGAAAAAGGAACAGGAAAGAAAAGTGTAGCCACTTCTATTCATCAATTTAGTGATTCTGCTAAAAAACCTTTCATTAGTATCAACTGTACATCTTTCCAAAATTCTTTATTAGAAAGAAGATTGTTTGGATATGAAAAGGGAGCTTTTGAGGGAGCTATATTCTCACAAGCAGGAGATTTGGAAAAAGCTAACGGTGGAACACTTCATCTTGGAAATATAGAGTTTTTAAACTTAGATATTCAATCAAAAATACTTTATCTATTACAAGAAAAAGAGTTCTTTAGAATGGGAGGAGCAGACCCAATAAAAACTGATATAAGAATTATTGCTACAACTAGTGCAAACTTAGAAGAGGCAATCACAAATGGAACTTTTATTGAAGAACTTTACCATAAATTAAAAGTTTTAGAAATAACAATTCCACCTTTAAGAGAGAGAAAAGATGACATTCCATTTATAATAGATAAATATTTAGCTGAGTGTAATGCTGAGCTTAATAAAGCTGTAAAAGGTGTTAGTAAACCAGCTATCAAAAAAATTATGAGATACGATTGGCCAGGAAATGTAACAGAACTTAAAAATGCTATAAAATCAGCAGTGGCTCTATGTAGAGGAAACTCAATCCTTGTGGAAGATTTACCAAATAATGTATTAGGAAATAGACCTGTTAAGAGAAAGGGAGATATTCAAGACTGGATTTTAGCAGACTGGATAGAGGGAGAGATTTCAGCTTTCCAAGCTAGTGGAAAAGGTGCTTATTACGCAAATGTAATATCAAAAGTAGAAAAAGAACTTATAAGACAAGTTTTAGAAATAACTAGTGGAAAGAGAGTAGAAACAGCAGAGATTTTAGGAATCACAAGAAATACTTTAAGAACTAAGATGGGAAATTATGAGTTAGAATAATTTTCCTATGGGAGATAAACTATGCATATGACACTTTATAGAAAATATAGACCTAAAACTTTTGAAGAAGTGGCAGGAGAATCTGATATAATAAAAACTTTAAAAAACTCTTTGGATAATAATAAATTAGCTCACGCATATCTTTTTAATGGTCCAAGAGGAGTTGGTAAAACAACGTCAGCAAGACTTATAGCTAAAGGTGTAAACTGCTTGAAAAATGGTATAAGCAGTACACCCTGTAATGAGTGTGAGGCTTGTAGAGAAATAGACAGAGGAAGTTTTATTGATTTAATAGAGATAGATGCTGCTTCAAACAGAGGGATAGATGAGATAAGAGAACTAAAAGATAAGATAAATTATCAACCCTCAAAAGGAAGAAAAAAAATATATATAATAGATGAAGTTCATATGTTGACTAAAGAGGCTTTTAACGCTTTACTAAAAACTTTAGAAGAACCACCTGAACACGTAATTTTTATACTTGCTACAACAGAGCCAGATAAAATACTTCCAACAATAATCTCAAGATGTCAAAGATATGATTTTAAAACTTTGAGCTATCAAGAGGTAAAAAATAAACTTTCTGATATTTGTGAAAAAGAAAATATAAAGATAGATGATGGAAGTTTAGAGATAATATACGAAACTTCAGGAGGAAGTATGAGAGATGCTATCTCTATTTTAGAGAGAGTAATCATATCAAATCTTGGAGAGAGTATAACAGAGGAATCTACAAGTAAGACAATAGGAATTACACCGAAAAGTCTTTTAAGAGATTTTTATGATATAATAAAGAGAACATCTTTACAAAAGGGTGTGGAGTTTTTAGAAAAACTTTGGATAGAATCAATTGATATTGAGAAATTTTTTAAAGATTTTGCAAAATATATAAAAGATGAAACTTTTGCAGGAAATATAGAAGTCAGTCAAGGATTAAAAATAATCGGAGGAGTTTTTGATAGCCTAAATAAATTTAAGTATGAAGAGGATAAAAGACTTCTTGGGTATGTGGTGTTAAATACTATAATAAACACTCAAAAAGAGGTAAAACAAGAGATAATTTATAGGGAAGTTCCTGTGGAAACAAAATCTGTAACTGATGGAGAAGAAACACAAGCTAAAAAAATATCTATTACTTTAGAAGAGGTAAAATCTAAATGGAACGATATTTTAAAAATGGCAAAAGATGAAAAACCTACATATAAGGCTTTTCTAGCAGATGCTTTTCCTATGAAGTTACAAGATGATGAGCTTTGTATAGGATTTAGAGAGAATGAGTTTTCTAAGGAACAAATGGAATCAGATTATTATAATCTTCCATTCCAAGAGATAGTTCAAAAGGTTATGAATACCCAATTAAAACTAAGTTATTTCTTTAAAAAGGATAGAAAAATTGACGAAAAAAGAAATGAGAATATGACTAAGGATATCTTGGCATATTTTTCAGAGGAGTAGAAAATAGATGAGATTAAGTGAGAGATTTGAAGTCATAGAGGTATTAAAAACAGTGGCAGTTTCTTTTTTAATATTTAATGTGGCGATGATATTTCCTCTAACAAGTTTTATATTCCCAGTGTATAAAATAAGAGCTAATCAAAAATTAAATCAAAAACAAATATTCATAGTGAATACAGCTCTATTTTTACTTATAGGATTTGTTAGTAAAATGACACTTATGCTTTATGTATCTTTATTTTTGGTAATAGAGGTTTTTTATTATATGTTTGAAACTCTTCAGACAAAAATGGAAATAAAGATTTTTGATAGAATAATAATTACAAGCATAGTTTCAACAGTTTTGATGATATTATTCTTAGGGCAAGCTAGTGACACATTGGAAGTACTTAAAAAAACTATAACTGATGTATATACTAATCAATATGGAATAAGTCAAAGGGACTTAAGTATGATATTTAATTATGCAACAAAATATAGAATATTCCTATTATATATTTATACAGGAGCTATTGCATATTTTTCATATTTAATTCTTAAGAAAAAAGAGTATAAAGATTGGAAAATATCTTATCAATGGATAATTATTTATATAATTGCGTTTTTTGTAAGTAGATATGCTAGCTTTGGAAAAGTAATAGCTGTAAATACTTTGGCAATTTTAAAAATATCTTATGCTTTATACGGAATAAAGTTGATTTATAATCTAATTAATAGTAAAATAAATAATAGCATAATAAGTCAAATGGGAGCTCTAGCTGTGGGATTCTATTTTTCAGGAATTACTTTTATTATAGGAGCGTTAGAGTGCTTTGATTTTATAAAAATACATATAGTGAAATTAAACAACGGAGGAAAAAGATAATGGCAAAAATACAAGTTATTTTAACACAAGACGTAGCAGGACAAGGAAGAAAAGGGGATTTAATATCTGTATCTGACGGATATGCTAAAAACTTTATATTAAAAAATAATAAAGGGATAATTGCTACTGCTGAAGAATTAAAAAGAATAGAAAATCAAAAGAAAAAAGATGAAAAAAGAAATGAAGAAGAAAAACAAAAAGCAATCGCTTTAAAAGAAAGATTAGAAAAAGAAAAATTAGTTATCGAAGTTAAAGTTGGAGAAAATGGAAAATTATTTGGTGCTATAACAAATAAAGAAGTTTCAGCTGAATTAGAAAAAAAATTCAATGTAAAAATTGACAGAAAAAAAATAGATTGTAGTATAAAAGCATTAGGAGAACACAAAGCAGTTTTAAAATTACATCCAGAAGTTAAAGCTGAAATGACTGTAGTAACAAAAGGATAGAAATGGAAGATAAAAAAGAATTATTTAAAACTGTTCCAAGTAGTATGGAGGCAGAGAGGTCTGTACTAGGAGGGATATTTTTAAAACCAGATGCTTTTGGAGAAGTCATAGGAGTTGTAGGAAGAGATGATTTCTATAAAGTAGCTCACAGATATATTTTTGAGGCTATGAGTGAATGTTATAGCAATCAAGAGAGTATTGACCCAGTTTTGATATTAGAAAAACTTAGAAAAATGGGAAAATGTGATGAGATTAACGGCGAAGAACTTTTGATGGAGATAATCAAAGGTGTACCGACAGCTGCTAATCTTATGTCCTATGCAAAAATAGTTAAAGAGAAAGCACTTCTTAGAAAACTTGGAGAGGCTGGAACAAAAATTGTTGAGATGGCTTATGATGGTTATGAAGATGCTGATATGATTTTGGATAAAGCAGAGGGTTTAATTTTTAAAATAGCTGAAAATAAAGACTCTAAAGATATAGTAAATATAAGAGAGGCTATAACTGAGGAGTTAAAAAGATTAGAAGTTATAGTAAAAAATAAAGGTGCAACAACAGGAATATCTTCTGGATTTAGTGTTTTTGATGAAAAAACAAGTGGATTTCATCCATCTGATTTGATAATATTAGCTGCGAGACCTTCTATGGGAAAAACAGCTTTTGCATTAAATATAGCTCTTACAATGGCAGCTAGAGAGGAAAAGGGAGTTTTATTATTCAGTCTTGAGATGTCTAGTGCTCAACTTTTACAAAGACTTTTGGCTATTCAATCAGGTATAGGACTTCAAAAAATAAGAAATGGATTCTTAACTGATGACGAATGGGGAAAAATCGGTATAGCTTGTGGACAACTTTCTGAGGCAAAAATCCACATTGCTGATACTCCAAGTGTAAATGTTCTTGAGATAAGATCAATAGCTAGAAAATTAAAAGCTATGGGTAGACTTGACGCAATAGTTATCGACTATCTTCAACTTATAAAAGGAACAGGAAAAGGAGATAACAGACAACAAGAAATATCAGATATTTCTCGTTCATTAAAAGGAATTGCAAGAGAACTTGACGTGCCAATAGTAGCACTTTCTCAACTTTCCAGAGCTCCAGAACAAAGAGCTGATAGAAGACCGATGCTTTCAGACTTGAGAGAATCAGGAGCTATCGAACAAGACGCCGATATGGTAATATTTTTATACCGTGATGATTATTATAATGAGAATACTGATGAAAAAGGAATTACAGAAGTAATCATTGGTAAACAGAGAAACGGACCAGTAGGAACTGTCAAACTTAGATTCTTCCACGAAATAACTAAGTTTGGTGATTATACTACTAAGATAGATTAGTTTTTAAATTTTTTTAATAGAAGGAGATATAATGAAAAAAGTAGAATTACTAGCTCCAGCAGGTAATATAGAAAAAATGGAGATGGCTTTTCACTATGGTGCTGATGCAGTATTTTTAGGAGGAAAGGCATTTAACCTAAGAGCAGGGAGCAATAATTTTTCTGACGAAGAATTAACAAAGACTGTTGAGTATGCTCACAGCCTTGGAAAAAAAGTTTATGTTACATTAAACGTAATACCACATAATGAAGAATTAGAAGATTTACCAGAATATGTAAAATTTTTGGAAAGCATAAATGTTGACGGAGTTATAGTTGCTGACCTTGGAGTTTTCCAAATAGTAAAACAAAACTCAAATCTTTCAATAAGTGTAAGTACACAAGCAAGTAATACAAACTGGGTATCAGTTAAAGCTTGGAGAGATATGGGAGCAAGAAGAGTTGTTCTTGCAAGAGAAATCTCTTTAGAAAATATAAAAGAGATAAAAGCAAAAGTTCCAGATATTGAGATAGAAGTATTTATCCACGGAGCAATGTGTATGTCTATTTCTGGAAGATGTCTTTTAAGTAACTATATGACAGGAAGAGATGCAAATAGAGGAGACTGTGCTCAATCTTGTAGATGGAGATATTCTCTAATGGAAGAAAAAAGACCGGGAGAATATATGCCAGTATTTGAAGATGAACATGGAACATTTATCTTCAGTTCAAAAGATCTTTGTACTATAAGAATGATAGATGAAATCTTAGCAGCTGGAGTAGATTCATTAAAAATCGAAGGAAGAATGAAAGGAATATATTATGTAGCTAATGTTGTTAAAACATATAGAGAGGCTATTGATAAATATTATGCTGGAAATTATTCTTTTGAAGAAAAATGGATAAAAGAATTAGAGTCAACTTCTCACAGACTTTATACTGAAGGATTCTATCACGGAAGACCGGGAGCAGAGGCTCAAAACTACAACGATAGAAACTCTTACAGCCAAACTCATCAACTTGTAGCAAAAGTTATAGACAAAATCGGAGATAATCAATATATCTTAGCTATAAGAAATAGACTTGAGAGCGGAGAGGAGTTAGAAGTAGTTACTCCAAAATATGATCCAAGAAAAATAACTCTTCCAACAATGACTTTAATAGGAAAAAATGGACACGAAGAGGAAACAACAGTTGCAAATCCAAATTCCGTTGTAAGAATAACTCTTGATGAAGATATGGAAGTATTGGATATGATAAGAAGATACAAAGAAGAGGCATAATAAAAATATAAAATAAAAAAATAAAGGGATTGTTATGTAGTGAACCCATTTTCTTAGACATATATTTTAATTGTTGATTAATAAGGATTGATTCCTGTATGATGCAGGAGTTAA